>CALAXS010000249.1 GCA_937895305.1 uncultured bacterium | reverse complement strand
ATGGTTTCACTTAACAGAAAACGTTAACCCAGTATGACATATTTGCAGGCACAGGGCGATGTGCTATCATGCCGAAGATTGACTATGCCCGTGACCCAATGGAGCACCCATGGATAAACAAATCGAGTTCTATGAAAAAAAGTTAGCCTATGAAATGGATTCCTGGGACCTGAACCAGGCTCTGGAACAAGGCGAAGCGGTTGCCGTGATTGATGCCAGAAATATTGAAGCCCATGAAATAGAGCATATACCCAACGACATTAACCTGCCCCATAGCCAAATGAACGAAGAATCGACCCGTCACTTCAATCGTGATATCCTGTACGTCGTTTACTGTGACGGCATAGGCTGTAACGCTTCTACCAAAGGCGCACTGAAGCTGACGCGCCTGGGATTCAGGGTCAAAGAACTCATGGGCGGTCTCGACTGGTGGAAGCGGGATGGCTACACAACCGAGGGCAGTGCAGAAAAAGGCTGTACCTCTAAAAACTGTGGCTGTTGCTAAAGCCATTCCACCCCTAACAGAATTAAAAATTAAATTCCCATAAAGGATATTGATAATGAGCGAGACCCATCTGGATACCGAAAAGGCCACGGCCTGTGAATCAACGACCCTGCGCCTGTGGCCTGCCGTGCTCTTCGCTCTGACAGGCTTTTTGGTGTCTATGGGGGTAGCCCAATTCGGATCGACCAACGAGCACAGTATCCTGAGTCTTTTTCTTGCACCTATGGGTGCTTTTGCCCTGCTTCTGCTGTGGTGGCTCTTTGCGAGTCGTGTCCCCTGGCTCGACCGGGGGATTGGCATTGTACTCCTCGGGCTGGCCCTGGCGGCTTTATATTTAGGGCAAAACAATGCGGACATTTCCATGGTACGGGTCATTTTTACCATGTTTGCACTGCCTTATCTGGCCTATGGTGTGGTCATTGTATTCGTACTGTCAAGCAGTCGCTGTTGGGGTGTCCAGCGTTGGCTTGCTACAGGCTACATCATTCTGGCCACCGCTATTCTTAGCCTCATGACCGTAGAAGGCTGGGGCGGCGACCTGCGCCCAGGCATCATCTGGCGTTGGGATGTAGCCCCTGCCATGAGCGTAGAATCACCCAACGCAGTTGCAACACTCCCCGCCAAAGTAGGGGAAGACGACTGGCCCGCATTCCGTGGTGCACATAACGATGGCATTCTGTCCGGAGTTACATTTGCTACCGACTGGGCTACGCCCCCTGCTGAACTCTGGCGTCAGGAAGTCGGAAGCGGCTGGTCCTCCTTCACCGTAATCGGCGATTATTTCTATACCCAGGAACAGCGCGGTGACTATGAAACCGTTATTTGCCGCAACGTGGCAACAGGCGAAATTGTCTGGATTAACAGCGTAGAAGCCCACTTCGTAGAAATCACTGGGCCCGGCCCCCGCGCAACTCCCACCTACAAGGACGGTAAGCTCTATACCCATGGTGCCCTCGGTGCGGTTCAATGTCTTGATGCCGCAACGGGCGAAGTCCTCTGGAAACGTGATCTTGTGAAAGATACCGGGGCCAGGGTGCCCCAATGGGGCTTTGCCTGTTCACCCCTGATTGTAGACGACCTCATGTTTCTCTTCGCAGGGGACGATGACGAATCCGATGGCGGGAGTGCCGTTGTGGCCTATGAGATTGCAACAGGTGAAATCGCATGGAATAAGGGAAAAGGAAAGACTGGGTATAACACACCGCATCTCACCAGCATTGATGATGTCCCCCAGATTCTCATGATCAGTCATTTCGGTATACAATCATTTACCGCCGAAACGGGCGAAGTGCTCTGGGAACATGAATGGCGTTCCACACGGTATCCAAGGGTGATACAGCCCGTCATTACCGATGAAGGCGCTGTATTTATCGGCACGCCAGATGGCCAGGGAACCCTGCGCATTGATGTTGCATTGGTCGACGGTGCCTGGACCGTTACCGAAGCCTGGAATTCCAAGAAGCTCCGCCCTTACTTCAATGACGGGGTGTACCGTGCAGGACACCTCTATGGTTTCGACGGCAACCGAATCACTTGTGTCGATATAGAAACCGGAGCTAATAAATGGAGTGGTGACCGAACCGGCGGACAAATGCTCCTTATCGAAGACATGGAAGCTATCCTGATTCTCAGCGAAGATGGAGAAGTCATTCTCATTAAGGCGGACCCCGACGAATACACCATCATCAGCCGCTTCCAGGCGATCACGGGCAAGACCTGGAACCACCCCGTTATCGCCAATGGCAAACTCTTTGTACGTAATTCAGCCGAAATGGCTTGCTATGAATTGAAAATGGATTGACCTTTTCCCTCGTTCCCAAGCTCCAGCTTGGGAATGCATATACCGAGGCTCTGCCTCGGACAACTGGATAGTATGAATTTATAAATATATTTTCCCGTTGCCCCATAGAGGTGTTTGGATACCCAGAGAGGATCACCCATGAAAATCGGACTGTACAGCGTTAGCTACCGCGGTGTCTGGTACAAAGGCGATGCCATCAATGTCTTTGACCTCATGCCCCTGGCAAAGCAGCAAGGGTGGGAGGGCATCGAGCTGGACACCGAGCGTCCCCACGCCGCGCCCATGGACCTCAGCACCGATGACCGCAAGCGACTCCGTGATTTATCGGGTGAACTGGACCTGCCCATTTGTGCTGTATCGCCCAACTGTGATTTATCCAGTCCCGTAGGCTCACAGCGGGATGCACAAATCTGCTATACCCGCGAATGCATCAAGCTGGCCCACGACCTGGGCGCGCCCATCTGTAAAATTTTCGCCGCCTGGCGCGGTATCACCGTCCACGATGGCATCGCCACCTACGACGAGACCTACGCGCGAAAACCATACCCTTACTGGAAAGGTGACCGCTGGGACATTGTCGTTGAAGGTATTCAGGAACTTTCCAAAATGGCCGAAGACCTCGGCGTGACCCTGGCCATGCAAAACCATGGCCCCGATGTAATCACCACCTACGAAGAAGTGTTACGCATGATAGACGAGGTGGGTTCCCCCGCCTTCAAGGGCTGCATGGACATCAACATCGAACCCGACCCCCAATGCGAAACCGCAGTACACGCGCAAAAGATGGCCCTGGATTCAGGTGTGTTCCAGATACATGCCCACTGCAACGGTGAATTCGGCCGAAGAGAAGATGGTAGTGTGGAACTGGTGGCCTCTGGCTATTTCGACGACCGATTCTGGGAACGGCGTATCGCCTATCCCGAATATGTCGCTGCACTGGTAAAGGGTGGCTACGACGGCTACATCAACTGGGAATTCTGTCACCCGGCCAAGGCCAACGGCGAATTCGCAGGCATCGACTATGTCCATGAGCAGACCGCAATGGCCCACGAATATCTGTCCGGAATTCGCGATGCCGCATTAGCACAATAAGGGGGCTACCATGCACACCAGTAAACCCATAACACGACGTTCCTTTCTCGCAACAACGACCACAGCATCTGCAACTGCATTTGCCATGGCCCGCGCTGAAGGCGCAGCGAAAAAAGCAGCACCTAGTGAACGCCTCAACGTCGTCACCATTGGTGCAGGTGGTCAAGCCCGTGCAAATATTCTGGAACTCAACAGAACAGGGCTGGTCAACTTCCTGGCTTTTAGCGATGTTGACGATCAACGGGCAGCAACCACTTACCGCCAATTCCCAGACGTCCCCACATTCAAAGATTTCCGGCGTATGCTGGATCAGATAAAAGACTGCGATGCCGTGCTGGTCGCCACCCCGGACCACATGCACGCTCCCGCTACGTTGGCCACTTTACAGCTAGGCAAACACGTCTACTGCGAGAAGCCACTTACCCATACCGTACATGAAGCACGAGTGGTTGCCGAAACCGCAGCGAAGCAGGGTGTAGCTACGCAGATGGGAAACCAGGGCACCGCATTCGACGGACCCCGTCGTCTCATCGAATGGCTTCAGGCCGGGGTGATTGGTCCCGTGCGTGAAGTCCATGCCTGGTCCGATCGTCCTACCCACGAAGGCAAGATTCTCTGGCCCCAAGGCGTAGAACGGCCCACCGACACCCCGCCAGTTCCCGAGGAACTTGACTGGGATCTATGGCTCGGTCCTGCGCCCGAACGCCCTTACCATTCCGATTACCTTCCCTTTAAATGGCGTGGCTGGTGGGACTTCGGTTCCGGTGGCCTCGGCGATATGGGTATTCACAACATTGCCCCCATCTTCGATGCACTCCAGCTCGATGCCCCCACATCCGTCACCGCCAGCTCTACCCTCTTCAACGCAGATTCCTTACCCCTCGCCTCCACCGTGCACTACCAATTCCCGCAGCGAGGTGAACGTCCTCCCGTTGAACTCCACTGGTATGATGGTGGCATGCTGCCTGAGCGACCCGACGAACTGGAAGCGGGCGAAGAGCTGGACCGGGAAGATGGCATCATCTTCATCGGCGACAAAGGGAAGATACTGGTAGAAGGCTGGGGGGGCAAGACCCCGCGTCTTATTCCAAAATCCAAAATGGAATCCACCACGCTTCCTACCGAAAGCATCCCGCCTTCCATCGGTCATCACCGGGAATGGATTGAAGCCTGTAAAGGCAATGGCACCACCCGGTCCCCCTTCAGCTTTGCAGGTCCTCTCACGGAAAGCGTCTTGCTGGGCGTCGTCGCTGTGCGCACCCAACGCACCCTCGAATGGGATACGAAAACGCTCAAGGTCACCAACGTCCCCGAAGCCAATACCTTTATCACCAAACAATATCGTAAAGGCTGGGAACTGGGGAAGCTGGGTTCATAAAAGTATTAAGAAACAGTTTACGCCAATTCATTCAAAGGCGTATACTATACATCACTTAATTATAGAACCACTGTATGCAGGAGATCCCCATGGCCTACAAAATCACACGTCGCAACTTTATAAAGACCACCGCCTTCAGTATAGCCGCCATGAAAACAGGGCCTGCTATCGGCCAGCCCGGTTCCGCCAATGAAAAGCTGAACATCGCCATCATCGGCGTGGGTGGTCAGGGCAGTTACAGCTACGGCAATGTACGCCGTGAGAATATCGTCGCTATTGCCGACGTGGACTCTGTTCGTGCGGGGCGCCCCTTTGCAATGCTCAAACCAAACGAACGCTTCACCGACTACCGCGTCATGCTGGATAAGCTACAAAATTCCATCGATGCCGTAGTTGTGGCTACACCGGATCACACCCACTTCCATCCTTCCACCATGGTTATGGATTTGGGTAAACACCTCTACCTCGAAAAACCCATGGCCCACAACGTCTGGGAAATTCGTAAGCTCACCGAACTCGCCGCCCATAAAGGCGTAGCGACCCAACTCGGTATGCAGCGTCATACCAAACCCAACATGCACCGCGTCACGGAACTTATCAAAGCGGGGGCTATCGGTGATGTCACCGAAGTACACAGCTGGGTCAGCAGTGACCGCGGAATGTATCCCCGTGTTCCCGAACAGCAAGAAATTCCTTCAACCCTGGATTACGATCTCTGGCTTGGACCTGTAGAACACAAGCCCTACGATCCCAAGATCACCCCCTACGGCTGGCGCTTCTGGTGGGACTTCGGTACAGGCGAAGCCGGAAACTGGGGCTGTCACATTCTCGATATCCCCTACGATGCTCTGGACCTCGATTACCCTGACCACGCCAGCGCCACCGGTCCCGAACCCCATGCAGAGATGACCACCAAAGACATGCATACCCAATTCAACTTCCCTGCCAAGGGCAATCGCAAGGCGCTGAAGCTTCACTGGTACCAGGCCAAGCAAGGCCCGGAAATTCTGAAAGAATACGGTGTGAGCACCAAGGGGGCGAACAACTTCTTCATCGGCACCAAAGGGCTATTGCTCTGTGGTTTCGACACCCGCACTATTTTCCAGAAAAACGCCAGTGGCGAATGGGCTGCTGTCCATACCCACGAAGATGACATGGGCTTCGAAATGCCCGAGCAGACCGTGCCGGACTCCCCTGGTTTCCACAAAGAATTCCTGGACGCCTGCAAAGGTGGCTCAACCCCGCCCACCTGTAACTTCGGCTATAGCGGCCCCCTGTCCGAAACCGTTTTGCTTGCCAATGCAGCATACCGTGCCCAGGCATCCTTTGATTGGGATTACAAGACTATGACCTGTAAAGGTGCACCTCTGGCTCAGGCACATATTCAGCCCAACTATAAAAAAGGTTGGGAGATTGCTTAAGAAGAGCGGTGCAAACCGCTAATTGCTAGCGGCCTCATCCAGAATTTCACGGACCTTTCGCAGGAAAGCATCCCGTTGATAGGGCTTCTGAATGAGCTGCTTGCCCGAATCCAAAATGAAATTGCTATGAATTCCATCAGCGCTATACCCACTTGAAAATAACACCTGTATTCGGGCATGGCGCTTCTTGATATGCTCGAATACCGCCTGCCCACTTAACTGCGGCATCACCACATCCAGCACCGCCAGTGCTATCTCATCGGCATGCTCATCCAGAATTCGGACCGCTTCGAGTCCATCCGTCGCCTTTAAAATGGTATACCCCACCCCGGCAAGCATAAGTTCTGCCACCGACAACACCCCTGCATCATCATCCGCAATCAGAATAGTTTCTGTACCTCCCGTTGGCGCAGTTGCCTTTTTATTTTCTGTGCTCTTTATCGGCTGCTTCGACTTCGGGAAATATAACCGGAATGTGGTCCCCTCCCCTTTTTCGCTGCATACATGGATCATGCCATTATGCTGTTGCATAATGCCAAATACAGTAGAAAGCCCCAAGCCCGTTCCCTTACCAACTTCCTTCGTTGTGTAAAAAGGCTCGAAAATCTTTTCCTGTATTTTAGCATCGATACCATGCCCCGAATCCGACACGCTTAATACTGCAAAATGTCCCTCCGTCGCCCATGTATTAACGCGACAATACTCTTCGTCCAATTCTAGATGGCCTGTCTCCAGGTTTAATGTACCCTCGCCCGGCATGGCATCACGTGCATTAACACACAAATTAATTAGCACCTGCTCCACTTGCCCCCGATCCGCATGAATCCCCTCCACTTCAGGACTCCCCACCAACGTAAACTCAATATGCTCACCAATTATGCGACGTAACATGTCCGACAGATCATGAACCACCACATTGAGATCGATGTCCTCCAGCTCAAGAACTTGTGAACGACTAAATGCCAACAGTTGTCGCACCAGAACCCGCGCACGCTCACCAGCTGTAATTATTTGGTCTATATATCGGCCAACACGAGAGCCCGGCTCCACCTTCGGCTGCGCCATCTCTCCATACCCCAAAATCGCTTGTAATAAATTGTTGAAATCATGAGCTATTCCCCCCGCCAATTGACCGATAGCCTCCATACGTTGAGTCTGTCGCAATTGCGACTCCAGCATATTACGCTCCTCCTCCATCGCCTGCCGCTCGGTTAAATTACGCGTAACCCCCAGCAAGCCATACGCTTCCCCATCACTATTCCGCAAAGGAGAAACAATCGTTTCCGTTGGGATGCTGTGACCATCTGTATGGGTTAAGTCGGCTTCAATTCTCTCATAAATGGAAAGCAAGTACTCATTGTCTCGAATCCGTGCTATCTGCTTTTGAACGATTTCCTTCACCTTATCAGGAGCCAGCGTATTAATACTCTGCCCCAAAACAGCATTGGGTTGACGACCGGTTAAAGCAGTGAGTGATGGGCTGATATATGTACAAATAAAGTTCTTGTCTACAGTCCAAATAACATCCTTGATATTGTCAGGAATTTCAATTTCCGGCCCTTCATAGGCAGACT
>CALAXS010000248.1 GCA_937895305.1 uncultured bacterium | reverse complement strand
GTCGCGAGGGTCAGGGAATAGTGCCCAAAGCCGATGGACCTGCCTTGATTCAGGAACTGAGTGACAAACTGCTGGAGTTAACTGATCCCGACACGGGGGACAAGGTTTTCAGCGCGGTATACCCCAACATCGATCCCAAGGGTGCCGCCATTGAGGATGCCCCGGACATACAACTGGGTTATGCGGAAGGGTATCAGACCAACAAGAGCTCCGCCGCAGGCGCTGCACCCACAGACATCTTCTCGCCCAACACCAACAAGTGGAGCGGCGAGCATGCCAGCTCAGACGTGGCCTTCACCAAAGGTATATTCTTCTCGAACAAAGCTATCGCTGTGGAGCCCACACTGCTCGACATTGGCGTAACGGCACTGGAATCGCTGGGTGCCAAAGCCCCTGCTGATTTTGAAGGCAAGTCACTTCTGAAATAATGGTATTTTTGGTAGATTGTAACCGTTTTTTCGTCTATATTCATGAGGGGAATTCAGACATAACACGTCATTGCGAGGAGGCTCCGCCGACGCGGCAATCTCTTGGTCCCATTGTCTATTGGTGACGAAGTCATGGTCTATGCGAGCAAGAGATTGCCGCACCTCGTTGTACTCGGTTCGCAATGACGGGTGGGGATAAAGTCCTTGCTGCTACGATTCAGTTGTTTGTCGCCCGCCCGGCAAGGGCTTTATTTACCCGGCTTTTTCACAAAGGTGGTATAGCTGTCCACCATCTTCATCTTGATGGAGCTGAGGTTCTTTTCCAGTGCTTTCACTTCGTCCTTCGTCGTGATGGGGCCAAACTCCAGGTGTACTTCTTTCTTCTCGCCCGGTTTCAGATAGTTTTGCAGCCCCAGCGACTCATCCACAGCGCGGCCTTCTACACCACAAGTACAGGGTTCCATCCCCACAACGTAGTCCTGCTCGCCCAACTGTTTCCACTGCACAAAGCGCGGTAGCTCGTTCTTGTTGTACTTCAAATAGACCCCGAAACCATCACCACGTTTAAATCCATCATTCACAATGGCCGTCGTCACCGTGCCATCGCGCTTCGCTTTCATATCGTGGTAATAACATTTCTCAGCATAGTTCTTTTTCGGTCCGTGCATCTTCGCATAGTCTTCCTTGCCGTCCTGTGCTTCCGCATCGCGTGGGGCCACCTGGGCACTGGGAGCGAGAAGGCGTGAGCCTTCATCCACGGCTGGCCATCCGATGTTGCAGTGGTAGAGGAGCATGAAGGGATACTTCCGGAAGCCTTCGTTCTCTATGACATCGTGCAGCTCAATACTGTTGGACCCCAGCCTGGTGGAGATGGTGCGGGTGAGCGTGATGTTTTCACCGAAGAGCCGTGCTTCGCGCATGGTCCCTTGCACGCTAAGTACAAACTCCTGGCCTTGCCATTCTTGCGTTACTTTCACGTTACGTGCGGGTGTGTTACCGATGCGACCATGCAGTCCATCGCCCGAAAGTTCACTCCCCTCCGCAGGTGCGCCTACATTCAACAAGCCACATGTGGTCAGCAAACCGCCGAAATAATTGCGTAACCAACGTATGCCTTCCGCCTCAAAATACTGGGGTGCCACGTCACCTGCGGTGGAGCGCCAGCCCATGGCCTTACCCTGAAAAGAAGCTGAAGAAATGTCCATACCACGATCCAGCAGAATAGTAAATTCCAGGCCTGTGCCCGTCTTGAAAACAGCCGCTCTTACAGGCCGTTCATTGCCCTCATCCAACTGTATCAAACGGATGCCAGCGACCTG
>CALAXS010000247.1 GCA_937895305.1 uncultured bacterium | reverse complement strand
CGACATAAACAATCGTCATTGCGAGGAGGCGCAGCCGACGCGGCAATCTCTTGCTTGCGATGTCGGGGCTTGTAAACCAAAGGCAAAGAAAATTCACTAGGTCAAGAGGTGGTGTTGCGCGATTTAAACTTCGTGCCTGTTGCGCTTTGAAACCCACACCCTTGGATTCGCGTCCTTTATGGTGTATTGTGCATCTTCGATTGTGAATGCGGGTCAGATGGATTATGGGTGAACAGGGCACCGTGCTGGCTGGTTTTTTGATATTCCTGACGAGGTAATTATTATGCGCGGGTTGAATCGCTGGTGTTTAGGATTGGTTTTGGCGTTGGGCTTTTGTGTTTCCTATAGTGTGGCCGATGAATTTAGCGTGGTCTATGAGGGCGATGAAGGGCCGGGCAAAGGCAAGCATATCGTCTTTATCGCTTCCGACCATGAGTATCGTGGCGAGGAAAGCCTCCCCGCACTGGCCCGTATCATGGCAAAACATTATGGCTTCAAGTGTACCGTCATCTTTGGCATCGACCCCAAAGACGGCACACTCCTCGCAGGCAGTAGCCACCTCGGTGGTCTGGAAGTACTGAAAGATGCCGACCTCATGGTCATCTTCATGCGCTTTATCCACATGCCCGATGACCAGATGCAGCATTTCGAGGACTATGTCGAGCGGGGTGGCCCTGTTATCGGCCTTCGTACCTCTACCCATGCCTTTAAAATCGATGACAAGGAAAGTAAGTTCTACAAATACACTTATAACTACGCTGGGAAAGACTACAGCAAAGGCTTTGGTCGTCAGGTCCTGGGTGAAACCTGGGTGACCCACTACGGCGGCAACCACAGCCAAAGCTCCATTCTGGCTATTGAACAAGACAACCGCCGTCATCCCGTACTCAAAGGCGTATCCGACATGCACACCCAGGCAGGGGGCTATACGGCAGACCCCATCGCAGGCAGCACAATCCTGGCACGGGGCATCATTCTTAACGGGATGGAAAAGGATGCTGGTGTGGATACCTCCAAAAACCTGCTACCTGTGGTCTGGGTGCGTGAGCGTGAGAGCGAATCAGGCAAGGTCGCCCGAATTTTCACCACGACGCAGGGCGCGTCGGAAGATATTGTCAATGACGGGTTTAGACGCCTGCTGGTCAACGCCCACCTGTGGTGCCTGGGCATGGAGAAACAGATTAAGGCCGATAATCCCATCGATTTTGTGGGCCCCTACCATCCATCCACCTTTAATTTTGACGGGCACAAGCGTGGGGTAAAGCCAGCAGACCTGGCAGGCTGGGATTCACCCATTATGGACCCCGCCAAGCCCATCAAGTAATGTGCATAAGGTAAGCTGGTTCTTATATTATACAGAGCCATATTATTTCCGACCTATAGAAGAGGACATTATGAAAGTTCAGATTATTTTAGGCGTCCTAATTACTGCTGTGACATGCTTCCACCCGCTGCAGGGTTCCGCAGCAGAAGTCACTTTCGAAAAAGGCGATCACATCGCTTTCATCGGAAATGGTCTCGCTGACCGTATGCAACACGACGGGTGGCTGGAGACTTATCTCCACAAGGCATACCCGGACAAAGAGCTGGTGATCCGCAATCTGGGTATTACCGGGGATACGGTTAAGAAACGCCCTCGTAACCAGAATTTCATCAAGGTAGACGATATTCTGAGCCTGGTACAAGCCGATGTCATTTTTGCTTTTTTCGGGTACAACGAGTCATATCTAAATGATCCTGATCAGTTCAAAAAAGAATTGCGTGATTTCATCGACGATACCCTGGCGCAGCAGTACAACGGAAAATCTGCACCACGCATTGTGTTGTTCTCGCCCATTGCCCACGAGAATATGCACTCACCAAGTTTTCCCAACACCCGGGAAAACAACCTGTGGCTCTCGGTTTATACTGATGCCATGGCGCGGGTGGCTGAGGAGAAGGGTGTAGATTTCATCGACATCTTTAATCCGACCAAAGCGCTCTTTACAGAAAGCGAAGAAGCATTTACTATCAATGGCGTTCACCTGAACCATGAAGGCAACAAGGCATTAGCCCAAATCATTGTGGAAGCCATGGGGGGGGATATTAAAGCGCGCCGTACCGGACGTATCCACGAAGCAGTGCTGGATAAAAACTGGTGCTGGTTCAACCGCTATCGCGCCACAGACGGTAATGACGTGTGGGGTGGTCGCTCCACACTGGCCTTTACCGATGGCCAGACCAATGCCGATGTATTGCAGCACGAACTTGTCATGCTGGACGTCATGACGGCTAACCGGGACAAGGTTATCTGGGCCGCTGCCAACGGGCAGACTATCGAGCCGGATGACAGCAACGTGCCCAAGCCCGTGGAAGTAATTACGAACTTTGACCCCGTAGTCAAGAACGCAAGCCTCGATAGGGTGCCCGCCCACGAAGGCGTAAATACCCTCAAGCTCGAAGACGGCATGACTGCTAACCTGTTTGCTTCTGAGGTCGAGTTTCCAGAGTTGGTGAATCCGGTGCAGATGGAAGTGGATACCCAGGGACGTATCTGGGTATCTGCATGGCAGACCTACCCCAAGTGGCAGCCCGACATGGAAATGTTGGACCGACTACTTATCTTCGAGGATAACGATAAAGATGGCGTAGCAGACGTGTGCAAAACCTTCGCCTATATCCACAACCCCACAGGCTTCATGTTCTGGAATGGCGGTGTGATTGTGGCTTCTGCGCCCAACATCTGGTTCCTGGAAGACACGGATGGGGATGACGTAGCCGACACCCGCGAAATTATCTTTAGTGGTCTCGACTCTGCGGATACGCACCACTCTGCCAATAACTTTGACTACGGCCCTGATGGGTACATCTACTACCAGCGTGGCGTTTTCCATATAAGTAACGTGGAAACCCCCTGGGAACCCAACCAGACCTCCAACAAGACGGGCATGTATCGTTTCAATCCCCGGAATCACCGTTTCAGTTTCCACGCGGATAACTCGCCCAACCCCCACGGTGGCGATTTCGATTACTGGGGCTATCAGTATGCAACCGACGCGACCAGTGGTCTCGCTTTCCAGGTACGCACGGATACGGACGGCAAATTCAAGATGCACGAACTGCTGAAGAAGACAGTACGTCCAGTACCCTCCAGCGGTATCCTTTCCAGCCAGCACTTCCCGGAAAAGAATGACGGAAACTACATCATTCTCAACAGCATCGGATTCCTCGGTATTAAACAATACACCCTGGAATACAATAGCGACGAAGGCACCGTATGGGGTACAGAGACCGATGACCTTTTGGTTTCCAGCGATGGTAACTTCCGTCCTGCGGATTACAAAATCGGGGACGACGGTGCGCTCTATATTGCCGACTGGGCCAACCCCATCGTGGGTCACATGCAGCATAATATCCGGGACCCCAGTCGCGACCACCAGCACGGTCGTATTTATCGCGTCACCGTAGATGGTCGGCCCCTGCAGAAATCCGTAAAAATTGACGGTGAGCCCATTGAAGCATTGCTCGACGTGCTGAAGCACCCGGTGAATGGCGTGCGCCTTCGTGCGCGCATTGAGCTGAGTGAGCGTGATACCGATACCGTTATTGCAGCCACCAAAAAGTGGATTGGCCAGTTCGACGGTAGCAAAGTCGAAGATGCACACCACCTCCTCGAAGCACTTTGGCTGCACCAGCAATTTGATGTGGTCAACGAAGGACTCCTGACCCTTATGCTCAACTCCCCCGAGCCCCATGCCCGGCGTGCTGCGGAGCGCGTAAAGTACATGTGGGAGCTGGAAGGGCGTCTCGGCGATATTCCCATCATGACCATGAAGCACTCCATGGATGACGACATGGATATGAGCCACGATTACCTCAAGCAAGAGCCGACTCCTGCACCGAAGCTGGAAGGCGACACCATGGTCGTGCACATCCAGACGCTGAAAGAGCAGATGCGTTATGACCGCACCAAGTTTGCGGTGAAGCCCGGCATGAAGGTAAAGCTCTTCTTCACCAACCCCGACGCCATGGATCACAACATGCTCTTCGTGCTGCCCGGTTCCGCATCCAAGGTGTCCATGGAAGCGACCCTCCTCGGTGCAGACGGCTTTGACAAGCAATGGATTCC
>CALAXS010000246.1 GCA_937895305.1 uncultured bacterium | reverse complement strand
CCACGGCTCATATTGTCGTAAAACAATCCAAAGACGAGGGATTGAGTTGGTCTGCGTCATCGGTACTTCAAGAAAACACGGGCACTCAAAATGTTATGTCTGTGACCCTGCGCTATCTGAAAGACCCCGTGGAGGATAACGAATTTCTCGCGCTCATCTATCTCAAGAAAGACGGTCCGGACGTGTTGAATGTCTACATGCGAAAATCTCATGACGAAGGGAAAAGCTGGGGGGAACCCATTCATGCAACACCCACGCCTGGGTATCATGTAATGAATAATGACCGTGTGACACAGTTATCGACAGGACGCATTTTGGTCCCTGTCGCGAGTTCGCCGGATATCCGCACGGAGAACCACTTCAAGTGTAGCGTGTTTTATTCCGATGATGGCGGGCGCACCTGGCAACGCAGTGTAGACCCTGTAGACTATGCAGAACGTGGTGCCATGGAGCCAGAAGTTATTGAGATGGAAGACGGACGGGTACTCATGCATTTCCGCACACAGCTTGGGCACATTGGTGTGAGTTATTCAGAAGATGGGGGCGCACATTGGTCCAAAGCAGATAGCTGGGGGGTACGTGCCCCGGAAGCACCGTCTACCTTGCGCGTTATCCCCAGCACGGGCGACTGGATGCTCATCTGGAACGATAACCATGAAGCGGGTAGTGGTCATGGTGGCGCGCGCACTCCACTCACTGTGGCAATCTCCAGTGATGAAGGGAAGACCTGGGCGCATCGCAAGGTATTGGAAGATGACCCCCATAGGGGCTACGCTTATACCAGCCTTTACTTCCACAAGGGCCGTGCACTTATGACCTACTACGTCAACGACAAAGCCAATAAAAAAATAAGCTCACGCTTCCGCTCCATCCCCATCGCCTGGTTTTATGAGTAAGCCCAACGATTAATGATTTCGTAGGGTCACAAGGGGAATATCCACAAGATCCCCTTTGGCGACATTCACGATCCAGGCATCTTCTTCAGGCAGAAAAAGTTGCTCATCGTTGTTTTGCACGGCAAATTCGAGGGTATTGTTGTGGACCCTTTTGAGTGGCACAAAGCCCTTGAATTCGCTATTGCAAACATAGGCACCCTGGTAGACCGATGCAAAGGCCAGCCCTGTTTCTGTAGTCAGGTGTTCCGGTGTAGCGGTGGTGATTCTCACATGACCCACCCGTAAATCATCCTGAAGTTTAAGGGCTATCCCTTCTTTGGTGCTTAGCGCGGATTGGATGGTGTGGGCCGTGCGTCGGTAGGGGTTATTGAAGTGAATCACTTTTCCTGACAAGTCTTCCAGGTCAATACCCAGTCCTTCCAGCGTGATGAGCACTTCATTTTCGTCTGCTTTTATACTTTGTACTTTACCATGTAGAAAAGCCGCCTGACTGTAACGTTCATCGGCAATGTCCACATAGCTCCCGCCTACAGACCATTGCTGCTTGAGTTTGTCTTCTATATAACGCAACACGGTAAACCGGGCATTACTCTCTACTTCAGGTTCTGCCACACCCAAACTGCGCAGGCCGGTATTTATCAATATCACATCCTTACAGGCACGGCCTTCCCTGTCGCGCCAGTACGCTGACATAGCACGCCCTTCCCCTACGACCAGGGGCAGTGGGATGACTTTATCAATGTGGACCGAATCCGAAAAGGGTTCCAGCACAGCAGAAAAACTGGATTCCAGCGCCTCACCCTGTCGACGTGCAATCATATACTGGAGGCGTTGTTTATGCTTTACAGGGGAGACCTGTGCTTCCGCAAGCAGGGTATCCTGTCCAGCTCCATCAAGAAGGTGAATGCGTATTCGGGCCTTTTCATCTTTCTCATGGACCCACTCTCCAATGGCATGACCGGACTCCAGCCGTTGTACTTTTTCCAGATGCTGGAAGCCTGAACCACTGTAACCCCCATAACTCCCCGTGTAATCTTCCTGCGCCATTTTGGGATTATCGTACAGGTAGCCCAGTGGCACCTCTTCCCCGGCAAGGGTCCCTTTGGCTGGCGCAGACCAGGCACCGTCCAGTGCTCTAAAGGTACCTGGTGGACCGTGAAGGCTATAATCGTGTTGTGTACCACCTGCGACATCGAAGCTGTCCACAATGTAAGACGACTCCGCGTCAAAATCGATCATCAACATTCGGCGGCGATATTCTGTTGTTGTAGGGTAGGTACCAAGGGCGTCCACATCCAGCGCCCGCGCGAATCCTTTGTCGGCAAAAAGATGCACGGTCCCCTGATGGTTGTCCTGCTGTCGTGAGGCGTCAACCGTCAGGGTATTGTGGGCGATGGTATTCTTGCTCCAGGAATAAATTCCGGGCACATAGGCATTCATAAAATCGGGGTACCCCGTGTCCGGGGTCATGGGCTTGTTGTTGGCAAAAATTTCAAAGTGAAGACGGTCAAAGTGTCCATGTCCACCCTTGTAGCCATAGTAGAGCGACAGTGACACCGTGTCATCGGGGTTGTTGAGTATGGCCATTCCATACCCGTCAAGGAGCCGGGAATGAAGCTGGGGAGGAGGGTCTTCTGCGGTATCTACAGGTGGTGAAAAGAGGGATTCGAACCGGTTAAACGAGTGTTCACCCACGGCGTTCATCCGTTGAAGGTGATGAATATAGTGCTCATCGCCATAGGCGCGCCAGGCACTCTGAAAAACAAAGGGGTCCAGCCCTACCAATCCCCCATAAATGCCCCCGCTATCCCCAAGAGACGGCGTGAATGCATTCACATTGATGACATCCAGAACAGCATCATAGAGTCGTGCCACTTTAGGCGTTTCAAAGACGGGGTAGCCTGCTTTTTCAAGCGCGACAGCAACCGTAGTCAGATTGACCACCCAGGAAAAGTTGTACCCCGGCGAAGTTTCATAGGGCGTGCCATCACGATAAACCAGATTGTAGAGCGCATAATTGAGCCCGGTCATACTGTAAATGCCTGTACCCTTGTTTAGCAAAGCGTCAAACCATAGATCCTGTTGACCATATTGGCGGGCAAGACCCGCATACACCAGTGCTTTCTGGTGCATACCGAAGTTGCCCCGGATTTTCCCGGTAAAGTATTCGCGAATCCCTTCATCCAGCAGGTTCGCTTCTATATTTCGCCGGACCGCTTCGCTACTTTTACCTGCAATCGTCTGATCGTCGATAGCATCCCAGCAATAGTCATAGCTCTCAGCGAGGGTAGCGAGCACCCCTGTTTCCCAGATATGGTTCACTATCTTCCCTTCATAGCGACCTCCTCGGGCGGCCTCCAATTGACCATAGCGCGACTGCACATGGTAATCCATATTGGGATATACCTCGGCAAAGCGATCCAGGAGCACCACTGCTTTACGGGCATAGGCCTTGTCCCCGGTGAGAATGTAGGCCCGGGACAAACTGCGCACAGCAGGGATGATGTGATTCATCAGCATCCAATGATTGGAATAGGCCACAAACCAATACCGCTCTCCATGGGGATCGACCCACCCCCGACCATCATCCGCATAGTCTCCGGTCAACAGGGCTGTATCGTTCATCTCTGTGTCGTAGTACGCCGCAAAATCATTGTCGGGATATACGCTACCATCTAGAGGGCACTTCACCTTGAAGGGTGTTTCCGGATCCAGAATCCAGGGGTAGGTACCCCCTTTGGCATATATTTCGGCGCCACATTGGGGACAACCTGCAGTTCCCACATTAAAGGCGCGGGGCACATCTGCGGTAGGGACCATTTTTCGTAGGGCAGTATCTTCCCACGCCATCCAGATATCAGCACTGTTGATGATGCCCGTTGCCAGGGTCTGGGCCGTCTTGTATCGGGCCACGTTCTCCCTGGCCACAGCGATTTCCGCATCGTTGAGTAGAACTCGCATGTCTTTCAGGGGATAAGCAGTGCTGTGTACCTTGGGGGGCAACATGTCTGCGAACGTGGGGGAGAGGCACAGGCTCAGTGCGAGTAGCAAAGCAGGAAATTTAAAGTTCATAACGGGCCTAAATAGTTTAAGTGCGACTCAGGAAAGATCCAGAGTGCCAAAGACTTCGAAGTAATAGACAAACACAAATCGCTTTTCATTCTCCGGGACGGTGCATAGCAGTTTCACCCGCTGTGGACCGGGAAACTTT
>CALAXS010000245.1 GCA_937895305.1 uncultured bacterium | reverse complement strand
CCAATTGGCAATCGGAAGGATCTCCATTGTCATGTTCATAGAGCTGGGAGGGAGGGAATTTTCCACCTTTCGACTCATTGGAGTACATCTTGAACACCAGACCCATTTGTTTCAGATTGTTCTGGCAACTGGCCCGTCGTGCGGATTCACGTGCACGGGACAGTGCGGGGAGCAAGATGGCGGCCAGGATGCCGATGATGGCGATGACCACCAAGAGTTCAATGAGAGTAAATCCTTGCTTCTTCATGATAACAGTACCTCGATGTTGGATAAAATGAATTTAATACCCCCTCAGTATAGACTTATACTCAAATTTCGTCAATTGCTTTCAAACATCGCTACACTTGAGCAAAATTATTGACCAGGGCCTCACTAATCTTACCCCGCTTTTTAGCGTTGGAGTTGACCATGCGTGTGGCCTGTACATCTTCAATGGTATAGGCCTTGTAGAGGTCCTGGATGAGGGGGGTCATGGAGTTGGACAGGAGGACGTAGACACCTTTCGCGGTGAGGTCTTCGACCACGTTTGCGAGGAGGCGTTGGCCGTTTTCGCCGAAGCCATCCTGGTGATAGGCGGTGAAGGAGGCCGTGTCGGACACGGGCCAGTAGGGCGGGTCGAAGTAGACGAAGTCACCTGGCGCAGCCGTTTCCCGCACCACGGCGAAATGCTGGTGCTGAATCTTGTGCCGCTGGAGGGCCGTGGATACTTCGTACAGGTTTTCTTCATCGCAGATACGCGGATTTTTGTAGCGACCCATGGGCACGTTGAAGCCGCCCTTGCTGTTTTCACGGTAGAGGCCGTTGAAGCAGGTCTTGTTCAGATAGATGAGTCGTGCGGTACGGGCGATTGCCGTTGTGGGCACTTCGGCGCGGGTAGCGTAGTAGTAGTCATGCTCGTGTTTGGTCTTGTGCTTTTTCAGATGACGAATCACCCCGTCCACGTTTTCCTGAATACATTGGTAAGCCTCCACGAGCCGGGCGTTGTTGTCGGAGAGCATGGCCTGCTTGCGACCAAGCAGTCCCTTGCGATAGAGGCTGAAGAAAAAGGCCCCGCCCCCGATGAAGGGTTCGTGATAACGACCTGTGGCCCCGGCTTCATCAAAGTGGGCATGGAGCGTTTGTAGGAGTTGGCCCTTACCACCTACCCACTTTAGAAAGGGGTGGGGTGTGGGGGTGCGACGGGTTATCTTCATAGGCCGAAGTACAACTCCAGCCACGTGTCCAGGTCGCATAGTTCAACCGCCATACCTGTGGATAAAAGGAAAGACTTGATGTTGTCCGAGAATCCTTCACCATCAAAGACAACGATGCCGCGTATGGGCCATACCTTGATGTCCTCGATGGTGGCGGGAATCTTTTCTTCTGCGGACCCGGAGCTGCCCTGGTACTTGCACTCAATACCGAGGCTGACGCGGGTTTCGGGATGCTTGAGGACCACATCGATGTGGCGACGCGCACCCCAGATACGGCGACCCACCTTGACCTGCAGTTCCACATGAAGACCCAGATCCAGACCGATATTGGCGACCCGATCTTCCAGGTCTTTACCGGACTTTACTGCTGCACCCTTACCTGCCATGATTCTGAAAAACTCCTTGCGTTAAGAGCGCCAGTATGGCGGATTGAACGGCGATGGTGCAATGGTGGTAGCGATACTTAGTGACAGGTGAAATCCAGTACAGGAGCATCTATGCTGTCGAGAGACCCATCCAGGAAAGGGGTGTGCGCCACGAGAAGAACAATGAGGTCGGCCTCTTGAATGGCCTCCTGAAAGGGCGTAATGGTGAGGGTGTCGTGCTGACTGATATTGGGTTCCACATGGAGAAAGGTGGCATCTGTTTCCTGATTCAACTGAAGCGCGATCTCCAGTGCAGGCGCATGGCGCAGGTCGTCGATGTTGGGCTTGAAAGCCAGACCACAGAGCGCGACGGTGGGGTGTTTTTTGTCCAGACCACGATACTTTTCTTTAATACGTTCCATGACCCATTGCGATTTATAGTCGTTTGTTTTTCGTGCCTGCTGGATGAGCTTTGAATTCTCCGGGTCGCTGGCGACGATGAACCAGGGGTCCACCGCGATACAGTGTCCCCCTACACCACAGCCCGGTTGGAGGATGTTGACACGGGGATGACAGTTGGCGAGGCGGATGAGTTCATTGGCATCCACGCCGAGGTTATGGGAGATGATAGAGAGCTCGTTGGCGAAGGCAATGT
Source organism: uncultured bacterium (assembly GCA_937895305.1). GTDB lineage: Bacteria > Hydrogenedentota > Hydrogenedentia > Hydrogenedentales > JAEUWI01 > CALAXS01. The sequence continues at coordinate 2,572 of CALAXS010000245.1, read as the reverse complement.
TAAGGTCGCGGTATGCATTTTCAGAAAGCTTGACCATTTCCGCCGTCTCGGCGGTGGTTTCGTAGATGGTGCCCATAACAAAACGTTGATAAAAGGCCTTGGCCGCCGTGGCCGCAACCGGAGTGAGACCGCCGATGATGCGGTCGTTTTCCACCAGCTCCTTCATGATACGACCCGGCAGAACCCGTTCCGGGCAGTAGGCCAGATGGAGGGTGTCGGGGTCCATCCCTGAATCCGCCAAGGTCTGGGCTACCTTGCGGGTGGTGCCCACAGGCGAGGTGGATTCGACGATGATGAGGTTGCCCGGCTGTGCAACCGCAGCAATGGCCCGGGCAGCATCCAGTACCGCATCGATACAGGGCTGCGGTATACCCGACGCATCGTCTTGTGTCGGGGTAGGTACGGCGATGATAAAGATGTCCGCGGGGTCGGGTTTGTCCGCAGCTTGCAGCTTGCCCGACCGTGTCGCAGCCTGGACCATGAGGTCGAGGTCCGGCTCCACAATCTGCACCTTACCCTGGTTGATGGTCTCCACGGTTTGGGGCACCACATCAACACCCTGGACATGGATGCCCCGCGAAGCGAGGAGGGCTGCTGTGGGCAGACCGATATAGCCGAGGCCCAGGACACATACATTCAGTTCGCTGTTGGGTGGAATCATGTTGCTTACTCTTTAATAAAAGCTGATAATGACGCAATTTTAACCGATACTAGACCAATTCGCTGTAAATTATGCCATTGATTTAATTTACTTGTATTGCAAACCGGTGCTTCCGGCTGTCATATCCATTGTACACATAGAATAGGGGTGGGGTATAATCGCTTTTCATTGGTGCTGGTGTCGTCCTGGCGGGGGTGACCTACGTTATTGTGTATTGTGAAACAGGAGTTTTGGAGTTTGAAGTCTAGTCGCAGCCAGTTCAATGTGGTTTTAGAGTGCTGTATCGCAGTGCTGCTGTGCGCCCCTGGGCTGTCGGGATGCGGGGGTTCCGCAGAGGAAGACCGGGATTTTCCACCACCGGGTACCATGCGGGTTATGTCCAGTACCAGGCTCGATTCGTCTGTACAGGCCCGGAATATACTGGTGAACGGCGATTTTACAGCTTGGTGGGCAGGTGCGCCGACCCCCACAGGGTATTTTGGACCCGGTGCGGAATACTCGAAGCTGGAGCGGGTTTGGTCTTCATCCGGCTTTATTGCACACCAGCAATGGCCCCAGGCGGATTTCGGGACGGCACTACCCCATTTTTTCCGGACGGGTTCCCATGAATTATCCAGGGATTCAAGCTACCGTTTGTCTGTGGTGGCGAGTGAATGTACCGGACGCCCCGTGGGGATATCTATCTGGGTGAAGCAGGCGGGCAAGTGGGAACTGTATCGGGATAACGTGATTGTTATTCCCCAAATGCTGATGGGTGCGAAGCGCTATAGTGTGGATTTTACACCGGATCGCACCGCAGAGTTTTTACTGACAACACAACCGGCGACGAGTATGAATGTATCGGCTTCGATTCATTGGCATGAATGGACCTTGAGGGAGTTGGGTAATGAATAAAGGTGCACTCCATTTAGGCGTATGTGCAGTTGTCGTGATGTGCTCTGTTGTGGCACGGGCAGAAGAAGCCGGTGCGGTGCGGGTGCTGGAAGAGTCGGGTATGGAGTTTGTATGGTGCCCGCCCGGCGAAGCGCTGGTGGGGTCCCCGGTGCCGGGTGCAGAAATTGCAAAGACCTTCGGCGGCCACGAAAGCTGGTATGGTGCCGAATATCCGCAACGGGTCAAAAAGATCGATAGCGGCTTTTGGATGGGTCGCTTCGAGGTTACCCGTGGACAATGGAAAGCGGTCATGGGAACTACACCCTGGATAATCGCCAAAGGGCAGGGCGAATGTGATACCTGCCCGGCTACGGGGATGAATTACCAGGCGTGGGAGACCTTTGTAGAAAAGCTGAGTGCGTCGACAGGTTTGGAATTTCGTATACCCACCGAAGTGGAATGGGAGTACGCCAGTCGTGGTGGAACAACAGACACCTTTTATTTTGGAGAAGATAGTACGCTATTAAGTGATTATGGATGGTGGCGTATCAATGGCGAAAGCATGGTCCATCCTGTGGGTGAGAAGAAGCCCAACAACTGGGGACTCTTTGATGTGATTGGCAATGCGGCAGAATGGACCTCCACAGCCCATGAAGCGAAGGTCGCGTCGGATCAGGTAAAGCTGGGGGCATTCCGTGTCGTACGCGGGGGGAACGTCGCGAGTACCGCAGCGACATTACGCCACGCCTGGCGCATAAGCCAGCGCGAGGTCATGCCCAACCAGGCCGTTGGTCTGCGTGTGGTGCTGGTCGAGTAAGCGGGGGCTTTAACTCCGGACCCCTTTATTACGAGGCAGGCACAGCGAGTAACTTTTTGCTGTATATGGGGAAGCATGTACTGTGTTTTCAGACAGTTGGCTATAAGTCTGTAGACTGTAAAAGCGGGTATATGCACCTAGTTGCATTAAAACGGTTGCAAAAATGGTTACAGTCTAAGACATACTTGCTAATTAGCTTCTACATTATCCGGGCACTCATC
>CALAXS010000244.1 GCA_937895305.1 uncultured bacterium | reverse complement strand
TCGACAACTCGATTGTAGTGCTGGAAAGTATATTCAGGTGTAAGGAAGAGGGTGATGATGTCGTAGATGCTGCAAACCGGGGTGTGAAGGAAGTCGGGTCAGCGGTGATAGCCTCGACCCTGACGACCATTTCCGTATTCTTCCCCATTGTCTTTGTGGAAGGTATCGCAGGCCAGCTTTTTGGTGATTTATCTCTGACAGTGACCTTCTCTCTCCTGGCCTCCTTGTTAACGGCACTGTACCTCATCCCCCTGGTTGCATCGCGAAAAGGCACCGTGCGCAAGTCAGATCGCCAGTTTGTGTGGATACTCCAGGCCTATCGTGATGCACAGGTCAAGGACAATGCCGGGCGCGGGGATGCAATAGCGCAGATCCTGCCCCGTGGCATGGAATACATGATCACCTATCTCACCGAAACAGCCCAGGATATATTTGGACCCGCCATCGAAGTAACCCGGGGATTCGGCGGTCGCTTCACAGCAACTATCCTCGGGGCACTGGCCTACATTGCATTCATTCCATTGGCCATCTTGTTCTTATTGCAGGTAACATTAAAAACTGTTGCCACCTTCTTCAATACCGTTTTCTTTGGTATCTGTCTTGTTTTCGCAGGGATTTTCATCGTTATTCGCGCGCTCCTGCGCGTCATCATGTGGATCCCGCTCCAGGTCTTTGATGTTTGTTTCAATGCTTTTAAAAGTGCCTATGCCGTACTGTTAACCCACTCACTACGCTTTTCCCCTATTTTGTTGTTGCTGGTCATGCTCCTTTCAATACATGCAGCCTACCGTGGCATGAATCTGGGTGCAGAGCTTATCCCCCCCATGAAACAGGGTGAGTTCGGCATCCACATGGAAGCGCGGGCAGGCATTCGCCTGGAAGAAACCCAGGAGCGTGCAGCGCGCATTGAATCCATCATTCGGGAAATGGAAGAGGTGGATTCGGTTACGGTAGAAATAGGCCAGGAAAGCACAAGCACAGAGACCGATCAGGGCGAAAACGTAGCTATCTTCTCGGTAACCCTGAAAAATCCGGATGAAATGGCCGCATACCAGGATGAAATTATCGAGCGCTTACGCGAACGTATCACCAAGGTCTCTTCGGAAGAAATTACCTTTACCTTGCCGTCCCTCTTCAGCTTCAAAACTGCCATCGAATTACAGATTGTAGGCGAAGACTTGAACGAGCTGAGACGCATCGGCGAAATGGCATTGAAAAAAGTGCATGATGTGCCCGGGGTTGTGGACGCGGAACTGAGTGTGAAAGCGGGCTATCCCGAGGTAATTATTGAGCTGGACCGCGAATTGCTCGCCGCGAAAAACCTGTCGCCCTTCCAGGTAGCAGAACGTATCCGTCGCGAAGTGCAAGGGGACATCCCCACCAAATTTAACCAGTCCGGTGAGAAGGTGGACATTCGTGTACGCACCAACCAAAGCATGCTAAATAGCGTGCAGGATTTAAAGAGCCTTTCCGTCACCGATGGCTCCCCCCCCATCCCGCTGCAAGATGTGGCCCGTATTCGTGAAGATGAAGGGCCCAGCGAGATTCGACGTATTGATCAACGCCAGGTTGTGTTGATTAATGCGAATGTAGAGGACCGCGACCTGAATGCCGTTACGGTAGACATCATGGATGCGGTAGCTGATATTCCTGTACCCAGTGACTACTACTTTACACCGGGCGGACAGAGTAAAGAACTGGCGACCTCACAGACCAGCCTGTATTACGCCCTCATTCTGGCCGTATTCCTGGTCTATGTAGTCATGGCCTGTCAGTTTGAATCTATCCTCCATCCTGCACTGGTCATGTTCAGTGTACCCCTGGCATTTATCGGGGTGATTTATGCACTGGACTGGACGAATACCGACATCAGTGTAATGGTCTTCCTCGGCGGGATTGTGCTCGCAGGTATTGTGGTGAATGATGCCATTGTGCTGGTGGATTACATTAACCAGTTACGGGCACGTGGCAAGAAAAAGCGCGATGCTATTATTGAAGCAGGCCAGGTACGTCTCCGCCCAATCATTATGACCACAGTGACCACGGTACTGGGGCTTCTGCCCATGATTCTGGCCTCGGGTGAAGGTGCTGAAATGCGTCGACCCATGGCCATCACCGTGATGGCCGGGCTGAGTTCAGCGACCATCCTGACGTTGATTGTTATACCCATGGTTTACGATCTCCTGGGCGGACGGGATAAAGAACCCGTGAATGAAGCATCATGAGACCCATCTCTATACCGGCAATAGCACTTAAACGACCTGTCTCGGTGGTGATGA
>CALAXS010000243.1 GCA_937895305.1 uncultured bacterium | reverse complement strand
TTATTAAAACGGAAGACACGCTGGTATACAGACCATGCTCTCCGTTACACTTTCTCCACCATGATAACTTCTGAAAGACCTAGTGATTTCAGCAGGGCGGACTTGTTCGCATCTGTTCAGGAAACGATGAACCGTTTTCACAGCTTTACTCTATGTGGCATGGGTGTCCTTCTGGTTACAGCTTTCTCCGTCTCGGCTGCGGAGCTGCCCGATTTCACAAACGAGATATACCCCATTTTAGAGCGAAGCTGCTTCGGGTGTCATGGACCCGAAAAGCAGAAGAGCGGATACCGACTGGATGTCCGCGCCATCGCTATCCGGGGTGGTGACAGTGGTAGGGTCGCCATCATTCCCCATAACGGCAAAGACAGCCCTCTCATTCACTACATCAGTAGCGAAGACGAGGACATGCGAATGCCGCCCGAAAAGAGCACTGCACAGGCGCTATCGGAACAGGAAGTGGAACTCCTGCGTATCTGGATCGACAGTGGGCCAAGTTGGCCGGACGAATTGGCCAATGAGTCCGAGGTACTTGAGACGCACTGGTCTTTGAGGCCGTTGACCTCTCCCACGCTGCCGGATAACGCAAGCAATCCCATAGACCATTTTATCCACACGAAGCTACAAGAAATCAATGTGACACCGTCACTTGAAGCGGATCGCCGTACACTCATTCGCCGCTTATATTTTGATCTTATTGGTTTGCCACCAACGCCTGAGGAGACTGCAACCTTTATTGCAGACCCTGACCCCGCTGCTTACGACCGCATGGTGGATCGACTGCTCGCGTCGCCACGCCATGGCGAACGATGGGCACGGCATTGGTTTGATGCCATTCAGTTCGCCGATTCGCACGGGTACGAGCATGATATTGGCCGGTATAATGCGTGGCCTTACCGTGACTATATTATTCAATCGCTTAACGAAGACAAGCCCTGGGCACGTCTTATACGCGAACAACTGGCTGCGGACTATTTCTACCCGGATGAGCCGAAACTTGTACCCGCTTTAGGCTACCTTGGTGCAGGACCTTTTGACCTCAGTACCTATATCACGGCAGAAGTTACATTCGACTATCTCGCCCGGGACGCGCTGGTCACGCAGGTCATGTCTTCCTTCGTGAGCACCACTGCCAACTGCGCGCGTTGTCATAACCACAAATTTGATCCTATACCCCAGGCAGACTACTACGCGTTGCAGGCGGTCTTTTCAGGCGTCATAAAGGGCGATATGACCTACGACGCTGACATCGCTGTGAAAAGTGAGCGAGAACAATGGGAAAGCATTCTAGATGCTATCCAGGCGCAAGATCGGGGCGTTCTCCTAAAACCGGAGAATGAGCGTCTGGTGCACGATTGGCTGTCTGAGCGGGCAAAGGGCGCAGAGTGGCTTCCCCTGGATGTAGCAACCTTTCAATCCACAGATGGTGCCGAACTCACCCGTCTTCCCGATGGCACTATTGTTTCAGGTGGCCCACGTCCGGATAAGGCAACCTATACAGTAACGGGCACGACTTCGCTATCGACCGTGACCGCCTTGCGATTGAACATAAATACCGTGGCTGATTTACCCAAAATGGGTCCGGGCCGACACGAGGGCAATTTCCACCTCTCAGAGATTAGCCTGCGCATCTTCAAACGGAACGAACTCAATCCCATAATCGTGGAATTGCGTCGTGGCAGCGCCGACTTCAACCAGAAAGACTGGGGAATCGAAAAGGCAATCGATGATAACGCGGGAACAGCATGGGGAATCCATCCTGCTGAGGGGAAGCCCCATGTTGCGGTATTCGAATTGACTGAACCCCTTACGCTGCAACAGGGTGACCAGCTTTCCATAGCACTGAGTCAACACCATGGCGAGGGACATCTCATCGGTGCATTCGACCTGGCGCTTACAGATGCTCCCACTGAGCAGGTCGTGGTGTTGCCACCCAAGGTAGAGAGTGATCTTGATTTTCCTACCTTTGAAATTTCTGAGCGCCGACATGCCCGGCGTTCAGCAGCGGTCTTGCAATTCATAGCGGACGATGCCCTTGCTACCCTGCCCGAACCAGCACTCATCTACACAGCAGCAACATCGGTGGATATCCCCAATGGTGAAGTTGCACCCAACCTGGCCACACTCCCGGCACCGAAGCCTGTGCATCGCATGGAGCGTGGCGACTTTGATAAACCTGCAGAAGTCGTAGAGCCTGGTACGCTATCTGCAATCGCGACACTGCCTGCGCGATTTGCGCTGGCCGATCCCAATGACGAATCCTCACGACGCGCTGCATTGGCAGACTGGATTGCGAGTCCGGAGAACGTGCTTACGTGGCGCAGTATTGTGAATCGTGTTTGGCATCATCACTTTGGAAAGGGATTATGTGACACACCCAGCGATTTAGGACGCATGGGTGGAACACCCTCCCACCCTGAACTAATCGATTGGCTGGCGGTGTGGTTTCGTGATGAGGCCAACGGCTCCCTCAAAGCGTTGCATCGATTGATTGTGACGAGCGAGACCTATCGTCAGTCCTCTGCGCATCGCGTAGAGGCCGCAGCACTCGATGCCGATAATCGTCTCCTTTGGCGACAGAACCGACATCGGCTCGATGCCGATGCGTACAGGGACTATGGGAACGCGATTTCGGGCAATCTGGATCTCACCATGGGTGGACCAGGTGTACAACATTTCACAAAGGGACCGGGACCACAAATTACCCCCACCCTTGATTATAGTGCCTACGACTGGAATGATGAGGCAGCAGGTCGCCGGAGTATCTATCGCTTTGTGTGGCGTGGCATTGCCGATCCCTTTATGGAATCGCTGGATTTCCCCGACCTTGGATTGCTTTCGCCAAAGCGTGGCTACTCCTCATCATCCTTACAGGCCCTGGCGTTGTATAACAACGACTTTGTATTACATCTTGCGGATGTAATGGCGACACGAATTCGTGCTGATGAGCCCAAGCTGGATGCCCAAATTACGCGGGCTGCGCGCCTTGCCTGGCTTCGAAGTCCAAGAGCAGACGAAGAGGTCGAATTGCGCGAATATGCACAAAAGCATGGGCTGGCAGCAGTGTGTCGTATACTCTTAAACAGCAATGAATACCTCTTTGTGGACTAATCATGAACAATTTTCATCAACCACATCTTAATCGGCGAAGCTTCCTGGCGAATATGGGCGGTGGTTTTGCTGGCTTGGCATTGACCGACCTGCTCACCCGGGATGCGTCAGCTAAAATTGCATTGCACCACGAGCCCCGCGTTAAGCGCGTCATTCAACTCTTCATGACGGGCGGCGCGAGCCCTATGGATCTCTTCGACTATAAGCCCGCGCTAGAAAAACTGGATGGCCAGATGCTGGGCCCCAAAGAGAAGCCGGACGGCTTTGTTGCCCCGGCAGGTGCGCTCATGAAGAGTCCCTTCGAATTCAAACAACATGGCGAGAGTGGCCGCTGGGTGAGCAGCCTCTTCCCAGAGCAGGCAGAGCTGGTGGACGAGATGGCTTTCCTCATGGCCATGACCACCAAGACCAATGTGCACGGTCCTGGTACCTACATGATGAATACCGGATTTCTACAGCCGGGCTTCCCGTGCATGGGGTCCTGGATTTCCCACGCCCTTGGTAATCTTGTGGATGATTTGCCATCCTTTGTCGTGCTACCCGATGCAAAAGGTTTACCCTACAACCAAAAGGGTTGTTTCTCGCAGGGCTTTCTGGGCGCTGAACACCAAGGCACGATTATTGACGCAACAGCCGCACAGCCTATCCCTGATCTATTCCCGCGCGAAGGCTATGACTTTGCAAACGCCGGGGCAGACCCTTCCGGCCTGGCACTCCTCGATAAAATCAACCGCGCCCATGCTGCAAGTCATCCGGGCGACACGCGGCTCGACGCGCGCATTGCCAGTTATGAGCTCGCTGCCAAAATGCAGCTCTCTGCCCCGGAAGCCTTTGATGTCATGCGAGAACCGGAGCATCTGCGCAAGGCCTATGGTATGGAGGAGAAGGTAACCGAGGATTTCGGTCGTCGCTGCCTGCTGGCAACCAGACTTGTTGAGCGGGGTGTGCGTTTTGTCCAGGTATGGAGTGGCCCACAAGGTGCGGTCGCCAATTGGGACAACCACGCCAGTATCATCGACGAACTCCCTCCAATGACAGCAAGTGTGGACAAACCCATTGCAGCGCTTCTACGCGATCTGAAGTCGCGTGGCCTCGACAAGGATACCCTGGTCATTTGGACCACGGAGTTCGGGCGTACGCCCTTCGCGCAAGCGGGGAAAGGACGGGATCACAATGGCGGTAGCTTCGTTACCTGGCTTTGGGGTGCGGGCATCAAAGCCGGAACTGCCCATGGTCAGAGTGATGACTGGGGATACAAGGCCGAAGTGGACAAGACCTACTGCTATGACCTCCACGCAACCGTGCTCCACCTGCTGGGTATTGATCACCAGCGATTAACCGTGCGCAAGGATGGTATCGACCGACGTCTCACGGATGTACATGGGAATGTAATCAACGCGATTCTTTCCTAGCGTATCGGTTTAGACATCCTTTTGGGGGCAGATTAAAAACTTTTGCCCTGTAGTTTTTGCATTGTATTGCTTTACCACATCGGCCTCTAAGGCCTGGGATAGTGAGATTTCGTCGGTGTAATGACTCTTGAACGTTGTCTTGAGTTCATTCGCCACGCGACTTCGGAGCCTGGTGCCGACTTCGGGATCAGTTTTCGCCAGGAAATTGGGCAATAACCACCCCCCTATCCCCCAGGCCATACCGTAACCGCGCGTTAACACCGTTTCTGAAGGGTCCAGGGCACCATATAAATAAACCTGTTTGTGCTTTATGGAACCATAAATGCTATAGGCACCGGGTGTGCGCGCGGCGGCGGCTTCCATGGCACTCAAAATGCTAGAGGCAATATTCCCGCCCCCTGTGGCATCGAATCCAAGGGTAGCCCCTGTTTCATGGATGGCATCGGTTAACGCTGAAGCGTAATTCTCACTGCTGCTGTTGACCACATGGGTTGCCCCCATATCTTTGAGTAACTGCACATGCTCTTCCTTGCGAACGATATTTACAAGGGGTACATCATCGTCGATACAAATACGAACGAGCATCTGGCCCAGATTGGATGCGGCAGCCGTATGCACGATAGCGCTATGCCCTTCCATACGCATGGTTTCAACCATGCAGAGCGCGGTTAGGGGATTAACAAAACTTGAAGCCCCATCTTTGGCGCTATGCCCGGGCAATAAGGGCAGGCAGTTACTGGCATCCATGCAGCGATACTGACTGTACATGCCACCGCCCATTACTGCTACGACCTTACCCATCAGGCTTTGTGCGTACTTACTGTCCCCGGCAGCGACAACCGTTCCGGCACCTTCGTTCCCAAGGGCTAAGGGTTGGTCGAGCCGCGCTTTCATTACCTTAAGCCCTTGTGCTGATATGGGCGCGGATAAAACCGTATCACTACCCTTTCCTGACGATGTCGCTTTGTTCATATCGGTCCATCCAAACATCACACCATGGTCAGAGGGATTGATC
>CALAXS010000242.1 GCA_937895305.1 uncultured bacterium | reverse complement strand
GTTGCTGGAAAAATCTTCTCTGTCTGAAATAGAGATAGAAGAGGATACCCGACGTATACGCTTGACCAAAGAAGCGCCTGCACCTGTGACGCACATGATTGCGGCACCAGCCCAACAAGCCCCGGTGATTGATCAAGCGGGTGGAGGGGCTTCGGCATTTGCACCATCGTTGGGTCAGGAGATTATAGAAGAGGAAGAGCACCTTCACACCATCAATTCACCCATGGTGGGGACCTATTATTCTGCATCTGCACCCGGAGAACCCTTGTTTGTTCTGGTAGGTGATCGTGTGGAAGCCAATCAGACCGTGTGCATTGTAGAGGCCATGAAGATCATGAATGAAGTGGCCGCCAAGGAAGCATGCATCATTGAAAAAATCCTGGTGGAAAATGGGGAGCCCATTGAATTCGGCCAGCCCCTGTTTGCCATAAAGCCCCTGGGTTAACCCGCAGGGGAGCTAAATTATGTTTAGACGAATACTTATCGCAAATCGTGGCGAAATCGCCGTACGTATCATACGCACTTGTCGGCAAATGGGAATTCACACCATCGCAGTACACTCCACAGCCGATGCAGATTGTTTGCACACCCAATTGGCCGATGAAAGTATCTGCATAGGGCCGCCGGAACCATCGCGTAGTTACCTGGACATCCCCAGCATTATTTCTGCCGCAGAGATTACGGATGCACAAGCGATTCATCCCGGTTATGGCTTTCTTTCAGAGAGCACGAAATTCGCCAATATCTGTAGAGAATGCCATATCGAATTTATCGGACCCAACTCACATGCTATCAGCCTGAGTGGGGACAAATCAGCCTGTCGTGTCGCTGTGAAAGCGGCCGGGGTGCCTGTGGTGCCCGGAAGTGATGGCTTGCTGGATGATCCGGATGAGGCAATTGCTCTGGGTCTGCAAATCGGGTATCCCTTATTGGTAAAGGCATCCGCAGGTGGTGGCGGCAAGGGCATGCGTATGGCCCATAATGATGCCACATTAAAAAACGCGGTAAACATGGCTTCCAACGAAGCCATGGCAGCCTTCGGCGACGGTGGGGTTTATCTGGAAAAATTTATCGAAGGAGCACGCCATGTTGAGGTGCAGATTCTGGCGGATAATCATGGCAAGGTCGTGAGTCTGGGCGAGCGGGAATGCTCGATTCAGCGTCGTCACCAGAAATTGATTGAAGAGACACCTTCACCAGGCATTAACGCATCCATGCGCTCAAAACTCTTCAAGGCGGCAATCAAGGCAGCTAAAGCTATCAATTACACGAATGCCGGCACGGTCGAGTTTCTGCTGACCCCCGACGGAAATTTTTATTTTATTGAGTTTAATGCTCGTATTCAGGTGGAGCACCCGGTGACGGAAGAAGTCACCGGCATTGATTTAATCAAGGAACAAATTCGCATCGCCGATGGCGAGCCACTGGGTTATAGCTCGGTAAAACCCCAGGGCGCAGCCATTGAAGCGCGTATTTATGCTGAAAATCCAGATAAAAATTTCCAGCCCAGCCCCGGTCTCATTCGCGATTGCCATATTCCGGGTGGCTTGGGTGTGCGTGTGGATACCCACATCTATGGCGGCTACATCGTGCCCCAGTATTATGATTCCATGCTGGCGAAGGTTATCGCACGGGGCAAGAACCGCGATGAAGCCATTGAACGCCTTGCAGCGGCATTGGATGAATTCGTGACCCAGGGCGTGGAAACCACTGCCAATCTCTGCGCACGCATCGTTCGGGGGGACCGATTCCGTCGGGGCGACCTGGGCCCGGACCTGCTGGACGAATATTTGCCTAAAAGTGCAAATTGAACTAGCACCTGTAGGGGACAGAGTGCTATGATTTCTATCAAGGTCCAGGGGATGTAAATACGTCCCCGGCACAGAAGTCAGCATTACCCGGGAATATCCCTGTGAGTCCGTGCACGCACCTGAGCATTTTTTCGGGACAGTGGGGAAGGCCTGGGGCCTATAAAGGAGTCTATCCATGAAGTTGTTATTAATGAAACTTTCCAGTTTGTTGCTGCTACTACTAGCTGCCTATCTACTCGTGGTGACGTTGGGAATCGTGCCGGGCGATTTACTGGAAACGAAGTTAATGACTGTTCTGGAACAGGCCCCACCACAAGTGACCCGAATTGTTACGACCCAGTTAATCACAACCGTTGTCCTGATTTTTTCCTGCGTGGTGAGTTTTATCGCTTTTATCCCGGGACAATGGCGTAAAAGACCCCTGCGGCATATTACCTTCACAGGCGATCATGGTGATGTGGTTATCCAGTTGGATCCTGTTCAGCAATCGCTGACCCGTGTGATGTTGAACATGCCCGAAATTCGCAAGGTTCAGTTAAAAGTGGATCCCGATGAGAGTGGCCGGAACGCCGTCATCCATGCAGACGTTATTATACAAAACCAGCCGGGCATCAACGCCCGCGATACGGCACGCACCGTGACCGATTATATTGCCGAATCCGCCAAGAGCCTCATGGGTCTGGAAGACCTGGGTAATATCAGGCTGAACATTACCGGTATCAATCTGAATCCGAAAAAATCCAGTCGCGTCGTGCGTGCAGAACATGAAATCAGGAAGCAACCCCAGGCGCAATTGGCCTATACCGCCCCTGCGTCGAATGCAGGGCAGGCCAGTTCTGCGGTTGAACCCATGATAACCCCTGCGTATGAGCCTGTGGACGTGGTTGCCAACTCCTCAGTGGAAGCACCACCAGAAGAAAGAATCCCGGAAGTTGAGCCAATGCCAGCCCCGGTTGTTGAAGAAGAAGTGGTCTCTGCTCCAGTAGCCGAAGAAATGGCTATCGAACCCATGCTGGACGATACGCCAGCGTTGGCACCCCTGAAGATGGACGATATCGATGAGGTAGAACTGCCCCCACTGGCTGCTGCACTCGAAGAGGATGCTGCAACTGCGGATGGGGAAGTCGGACTCGGGTCCATGTCCTTTAAAGATATTGCAGATAACGACGATGACGAATTAGGTGCTTTGCCCCCGTACAATGATGATGCTGCGACAGAGGAAGAAGTCGAAGAAACCCTTCAGGATGAAATCCCGGAAGCGGTGGAAGAAGTACCTGCGGAAGAGGTTGTTGAAGAGCCCGTTAAGAAAAAGAAAAAAGGATGGGGCCTCTTCGGTTAATTCCGCAATCCCATTGAATACATAACCTTATGTTAGCGAAACGAATTATCCCCTGCCTGGATGTGGCCAATGGTCGCGTCGTAAAAGGCGTTCAGTTCCTCGGTCTCCGCGATGCAGGTGATCCCGTAGAAATTGCCAAGCGCTATGACAAAGAACGGGCCGACGAACTCGTCTTTCTCGATATCCAGGCTTCCACTGATAACCGCGACACCATGCTCGACGTAGTCCGTCGCACCGCAGAGGAAGTCTTTATGCCCCTCTGTGTCGGTGGCGGTATTCGCACCATCGAAGACATCCGTAACCTCCTCAATGCCGGGGCCGACAAGGTGTCCATCAACACACCCGCCATTCAGAATCCTGAGTTTGTTACCGAAGCCTCCAATCGTTTCGGTTCCCAATGTATCGTGGTCGCCATCGATGCCAAGAAACAGGAAGACGGCACTTTTATCGTGAAGAGCCACGGTGGACGCGATGGCGGACAAGCCACGACCCTCGAACCTGTCGCCTGGGCCAAAGAAGTGGCCGACCGCGGTGCAGGCGAAATCCTCCTCACCTGCATGGACGCCGACGGCACCAAAGACGGCTACGGCATCGAGCTCACCCGCAAGATCGCTGATGCTGTTAGTATCCCCGTCATTGCCAGTGGTGGTGCAGGTACCCTCGAACACCTCCGCGAAGCCCTGCAAGAAGGCGGCGCCGACGCCGCACTCGCCGCATCCATCTTCCACTTCCAGGAATACACCATCCAGGAAGCCCGCGACTACCTCCGCGAAAAAGGCGTCCCCGTTCGTAATTAAGGACAATAGAATCCGAGAGTGCCTCCGCCCTACCTGTCATTCCTGTAGATGTTCACTAAATCGCTGACAAAAGTATTTCTAGAGCGCAGGCCCCTGTCTGCATGGAGACGATGCTTTTATATATTTCCCGCGCAGGCGGGAATCCCCGATTGGTAGCT
>CALAXS010000241.1 GCA_937895305.1 uncultured bacterium | reverse complement strand
ACTTGTGCGGACATTGCGCACACAAGCGATAGGTGGAGTTTATGTGCAGGCAAAATACATACCGACACAAACAGACGCAGTGTCTGAAACCCTACCCCAGCTCCACCTTACGCTTTTCGTCGTCGGGCTGCCATTTATAGAGTATGCCCACGTGGCCAATCATGCCGACCTGGAGACTGCCGGTGCGATCCGCGAGTTCTTGAATCAGCTCTTTTTTCTGGTCCTTGTGCTCGTTAAAGCGGACTTTGATGAGTTCGTGGGCATCCAGTACTTCCGAGGTCGCCTTGACCAGGCTGTCCGACACGCCCCCATTCCCCACGAGAATGAGCGGCTCCAGATGATGGGCCATAGCGCGTAGCTGTTTGCGTTGTGCACTGTTTATTTCATGCATGGGTGGTTCCTCTAAGCTCGAATAAGCGATAATAGGCGGCACCCGGTTGGTGCCTGTAAGTCCATAGTATATCGCGTTTATTCACAGAATCCCTAATCGGCTTGAAAATAATCCCCAACCTGACGGAAAAACCCATGCCTCCAGCACTTCACTATACCCTCGAAGCGACGGACCCGAACTGCGCGGCGCGGGCTGGCACGCTCAAGCTGCCCCACGGCGAAGTGCAGACGCCTATCTTTATGCCGGTCGGTACGCAGGGCACGGTGAAGACCCTGACGCAGGAAGACCTGCGCACGATTAACGCCCAGATTATCCTGGGGAATGCGTATCACCTCTACCTGCGACCGGGTACCGAAATACTGGAAGAAGCGGGGGGCCTCCACAAATTCATGAACTGGGACCGCCCCATCCTCACGGACTCGGGGGGCTTTCAGGTGTTTTCGCTCACGGGTCTGAATAAAGTCACGCCAGAGGGAGTACAGTTTCAGAGCCACATCGATGGTTCCAAACATTTCTTTACCCCGGAAAAGGCTATAGACATCCAGATGAGCATCGGTTCTGACATTATGATGTGCTTCGATGAATGCACGTCTTATCCCGCGACCCACGAGACAGCGGCCAAATCCATGCGTATGACCCATGACTGGGCCGCCCAATGCAAGGCCCACTGGGAAGCGAAGGAAGCCACGGAACGGCAGGCCCTCTTTGGTATTGTCCAGGGGAGCACCTTCGAGGACCTCCGTCAGGAAAGTGCCCAGGGCCTGGTGGACCTCGATTTTCCCGGCTATGCCATCGGCGGTGTGAGTGTGGGGGAAAGCAAAGAAGAAATGATACAGGCGGTGGAGTGGGCCACGCCCCACCTGCCCGTGGATAAACCCCGCTACCTCATGGGGGTAGGTCCCCCCGAGGACCTCCTCAATGCCATAGAGCGGGGGGTCGATATGTTTGATTGTGTTATGCCCACGCGCAACGCCCGTAATGGCAGCCTTTTTACCTCGGAAGGGCGCATCAACATCAAGAATGCGCGCTTCAAAAACGATTTCACTCCCCTCGACCCGGCCTGTAGCTGCCCCGTCTGCACCACCTACACCCGCGCCTACCTGAGCCACCTCTGGCGTGCCGGGGAGATTCTGGCCCTACGGCTCAATACTTTACACAACCTTTTCTTTATGGTATCATTGTCGGTTCAAGCGCGGACGGCCATCCTCGAAGGCCGCTTTCTTGAGTTCAAGCGCGCCTTTCTCGAGCAGTATTCCACCTGATAATTACCTCTGGGTTACAGATAAAATGAAAAACATACAACGTACCGCCCTGATTGCACTTAGCCTCATCCCCGCCACCGCGTTCGCACAAGACACCCCGTCGGCAGGCGGTGGTCTGACCAGCATGGCCGTGATGATCGTCCCCATGATAGCCATCATGTACTTCCTCATGATTCGCCCCCAGCAGAAAAAAGACAAGGAACGCCGCAAGCTCCTCGATAACCTCTCCAAGGGCGATAGTGTGGTCACTACGGGCGGTATTTGCGGTTCAATTGTTGGTCTTACCGATACACACGTCGTAGTACGTGTAGATGATAACGTGAAACTGGAATTCCTCCGGGGTTCTATTGCTTTTGTTGACAACGGGACCGAGGCCAGCAAATAAGACGCTGTTCCCGCTACCCCCGATGCTGTTGGAGTACTAGCTAAAATGAAGAGACACCCTTACCGCTGGTTGATTATCATACTCGTCCTTGCCTGGGCGGTTATCAACATCGTGCCTACCGTTGGCTGGATGCTCCTGGACGAGCAGGCCAAAACCGAGCGCTTCGAACTGTGGAAAGCAGAAGACGAAGAACGTCTGACACTGGAGCCTGCCTTCGTCCGCGACACTGGTTTCGCCATTAAGCGCTGGTCCGAGTTTGACCGTGACAAGGTCATTAATCTCGGGCTCGATCTTCAGGGTGGTATCCACATGGTTATCGGCTTTGACTGGCACGACCTCCCCGAGGAACGTATCACCGAGCTGAAAGAAGTAAACAAATATACTGAAGCGCAGATTGCTGAAGAAATCCAGATTGGTACCGTTGACAAGATTCGTCGTCGTGTAAACGAATTCGAAGCCAAAGAGCCTATCATCCAGGCATTGGGCACCAACCAGATACAGATTCAGCTGCCCGGTGAAAAAGACATTGTTCGCGCCAAGGAACTGATCACCAAGGCCGCTATACTCAATTTCCACATTGCTGCTGAAAATGATGAAATGGTTGTAGCCATGAATCAGTTGCGCAGCAAAGAGCCCAACTTCAACGAGAAGTTCCTGACCCAACCCATATCCAAGAATACGCCTGTCCGCGTGCAGGCAGGTCAGCCTTATGCTGTTATCCGCGATATTGTCGACCGGGCCAATACAACCCCGGGCTACCTCCCCGAAGGCAAGCTCCTCCTCTTCAGTACACCTCCCAAGCCTTCTGATGCGGACCAATTTTACGACCTCTACCTCGTGGACAAAGAACCCATCCAGTCCGGCGAAGGCCTCGATTCCGCCGCATCCGTACGGGACGCTACAGGCAAGGCCGAGATCGATTTCAGCTTCATTCCTTCCGCTGCCAGCAACTTTGGCGTAGTCACGGAACAAAACATGGGCCGTGCCATGGCTATTGTGGTGGACAATCAGGTCATGTCTGCACCGACCATTCAAGGCAAGATCACGAACCGGGGTAGCATTACCGGGAACTTTACCGATATTGAAGCCCGTGACCTCGCCATCGTATTGAACTCTGGTTCCATGGATGTAGAAGTTCACGAAGAACTGAGTATGGTCGTTGGTGCCAGCCTCGGCGAAGAATCTGTACGCAAGGGCGTCAGCTCTGCGGTTATCGGTATCTCCATCGTCGGTGTCTTCATGATTATCTACTACCACCTGGCGGGTATCGTCGCGGTGATTTCCCTCCTGGTGAACGCCCTCCTCGTGATTGGTTCCATGGCCTACTTCGGCATGACCCTCACCCTTCCGGGTATAGCGGGTCTTATCCTCACTGTCGGTATGGCGGTGGATGCCAACGTACTCATCTACGAGCGTATCCGCGAGGAATTACGCCTCGGACATGCCCTCGTCAACTCCATCGAAAACGGCTTTGGCCATGCAACCAGTACGATTCTTGATGCAAACATAACGACCCTTATTGCTGCACTGGTACTCTTCCAGTTCGGCTCCGGTCCCATCCAGGGCTTCGCTGTTACCCTGAGCATCGGGGTATGCGCCTCGGTCTTCGTCGCACTTGTGGTGAGTCGCGCTATCTTCGATTTCCTCGCAGCCAGAAAGCTCATTAATAAAATCACCATGCTCAGCATGATAAAGGCCGACACCAAGGTTAGTTTCCTGAACGGTCGCAAGGTCGCCTTCATTTTCAGTGCGGTCTTTATCGCTATCGGCCTGGGCTACTTCGGTGTGCGCTATAATGCAGGCCACATGCTCGGCGTGGATTTCACTGAAGGTACCAACCTGCACATTGCCTTGCACGGCGAAGCCCCCGTGACCGATGCCCAGGTGCGTGAAGCATTGAGCGATGCCAATTTTGATGGCCCCATCGTACAGCGGGCAGGGGACGACGAAAGCACCGACGAATTCCTCATCCGTGTACGTAACACTAAAGACATGGTGGATGCAGAAGGGGCATTTAAGCCTGTGGCTGGTACCATCTCCGGTGTCCTCGGCCCTCTTGTAAGCGGTGTGGATAATGTAGAAGTAATGAGCGAACAGACCGTTGGTCCCGCCGTAGGAAAGCAGCTCCGTAGAGATGCCATCCTCGCGGTTATTTTCTCTCTCATCTTCATTGTCTTCTACCTCACCATTCGATTCGAGTGGAAGTTTGCCCTTGGCGCAATTATCGCGCTGACCCATGACGTCTTGATTACCCTGGGTATTTTCGCCCTGGCAGGCCGTGAAATCAGTATGCCTGTGGTGGCCGCAGTGTTGACCATTATCGGTTACTCGCTGAACGATACCATCGTGGTCTTTGACCGAATCCGCGAAGATATCCAGTTCTACAAGGGTAAGGGACGCAAGTTTATAGACATCCTGAACATCAGTATCAACCAAACCCTGAACCGTACGTTGGTAACCTCACTGACTACGCTCTTCGTGGTTGTGATTCTCTTCTTCTTCGGTGGTGATGCCATCAACGATTTCGCCTTCGCGCTGATTATCGGTGTTGTCGTCGGTACCTACTCCTCCATCTTCATCGCTTCCGCAGCCGTATTGGTGTTGCAAACCTACTTCAAGAAGCCCATTGGTGACAATAGCGGGAAAAAGAAGAAAGAAAAGAAAGAAGTCGCTACTGCCTAAGCAGTTTCCTGACCATTCTACAAACGCCCCTGAGTAAAGCACTCAGGGGCGTTTTTTTATTTGTATAGTCCCTCATTCTTGTCAAAAATAAAGTGTTAAAAATCTATGAATAGGCCCACGCACAAAGCCCCATCCCCACTTTGCATAACACAAGATCTCAACCCCGCTCGTCATTGCGAGCCGAGTATTGCGAGGCGCAATGACGTGCTTTTTTGAATCAATGGTGCTTTAAACATTTTATCTTGGACAGCAGTGATAGTCCCTCCTGAAATTATGCATGATGGCCTGAAACAAGATCATCCGAATTCAGGACTCATACCCACGCACAACGGCCTCAACATTCACCTTGCCAATCTGTTCCGCTTTTTTCCTTGACAGGGCGTTACTATTTCTCTACACTTAACCAAATGGTTAATTATCAAACACAGCATCTCGACCACACTTTCAGCGCATTGGCTGATCCTACCCGCCGTGCCATTCTGCAGCGCCTGACCCGGGGCCCTGCTACGGTGGGTGAATTACGTAAACCGTTCTCTATGTCTGCTCCCGCCATCTCGAAGCACCTGCGTATCCTGGAGCAAGCAGGGCTCATGGAGCGGCAGAAAAAAGGGCGTACCCACTGGTGCAGCCTTGGCCCTTCCCCCCTGGCCAATGCGGAAGAATGGATACACAAGCAGCGGACCCTTTGGAATGGCCTGCTGGATTCACTGGAAATCTTTCTCGAAGAGAACCCAAAATAAGGAATGTACCCTCAATGCCTGTTCTATCCCCGACTGTACTTGAAATCGAACGTGAAATCGTGGCCCCGGTAGAGCGGGTATTTGCTGCACTGTCCCAGGCCGAGTTACTTCAAAAGTGGCATGCACCCTTCGATTACACGGTACATCATGCTGAGGTCGACCTGCGTGTTGGCGGAACCTATCGGATCACCATGAAGCCCCCCGGCAAAGAGATTTACCACACGGCCTATGGTACCTATCAGGAAATTACCCCCAATGTGAAGTTGGTCTATACCTGGCAATGGGACGACGATTCCCACCCCGGTGTTGAGAATACCCTGGTGACCCTTGGCTTCGAATCCATAGATGGGACGACTACGAAATTAAAATTACGCCACGAGCGTTTCCCCAATGAAGCTGAATGTGAAGATCATCAAAAGGGCTGGAATGCTTGTCTGGACAACCTGCCCAAGGCACTGGATTAAGAGTCCACCGACATATTTTAATGTGTAATGTGAATACAGAATAGTAAAGCCAAAACTTGGGAGGGCAAAACGATGAATATTGCAGATGGAATTATTATGGAACTACAGGCAGAGCGTGTCTCCGCACGGGAAACACTCAGTCGTATCCCGGATGATCAGTGGGGTTTCAAGCCCCACGAAAAATCCATGGGGCTGGGTCAGCTCGGGTCTCACATTGCCGAGACCTTCACCTGGATCGATTCTATCGTGGAAAACGATGTTTTCGAGATGGACCCCACGGCCTATGTACCCTGGATAGCCTCTTCAAAAGAAGAGCTACTTCAGACTTTTGACAGTAACCTGGATGGAATGATTGCCAAGCTACAGGGCCAGAGCGATGAACACCTTATGGGCACCTGGAAGATGACCATGGGCGGACAGGTCGCCATGGAAATGCCCCGTGTAGCCGTCATTCGCATGTTCATGATTAGCCACACCATCCATCATCGTGCGCAAATGACCGTATATCTCCGTATGCTGGATGTGCCGCTGCCCTCCATCTATGGTCCGTCTGCAGACGAGCAACCAGCCTAGTCGCAGGAATAATTTTCCCCTTTTCCAGAGACAGCCCAATACGGCTGTCTCTATTTTTTATCCCACCATGCAACTATTGCCCGTAAATGCATATTAAACAGGCTGGTGGCCCGTTGCCGGGACTGCTTTTCGGTTGGATTTAACT
>CALAXS010000240.1 GCA_937895305.1 uncultured bacterium | reverse complement strand
CCGTCATTGCGAGCCGAGAGGAACGAGGCGTGGCAATCTCTTGGTCCCATTGACTCAAACTGGGGATGCATGAGCGATTGATGCTGCGTTCTCGTACTGAGGTCGCTAACCTGCTATCCTACGTCCTTTCAATTACAGGAGTTTTAAGCAATGGATCTGACAAGTGTATTTAACAAAGACCTGTTCAAGGACAAGGTCGTTTTTATAACGGGTGGCGGTAGCGGCATCAATCTGGGCATTGCGAAGAACTTCGCGCAGTTGGGTGCCAACATCGGCATCTGCGGTCGCACCCAGGAAAAGCTGGACAACGCAGCGAAGGAGCTGGAAGCCCTGGGCGCGAAGGTCGTGGCAAAATCTGCGGACGTACGCGATGCCGATGCCTTGAGCGCATCTATGGAAGCCACGAAAGCAGCCCTCGGCCCCATCGACGTATTGGTCTGTGGCGCAGCGGGTAACTTTCCCTGTCCCGCCGAGGCTCTCAGCCCCAACGGTTTCAAGTCGGTCATCGATATTGACCTGCTCGGCTCCTTCAATAGCTGCCGCATGGCGGTGGAACAATTGAAAGAAACCCGTGGCAGCATTTTGTTTATCTCCGCAGGGCAGGCCTTCATCCCCTACGCCATGCAGGCCCACGTGGGTGCTGCCAAGGCGGGCATCGACAACATGATGCAGAACCTCGCGCTGGAGTGGGGTAAATACGGTATCCGTTGCAACAGTATCGCACCGGGTCCCATCGAAGGCACCGAAGGCGCCGCACGCCTGGAACCTGCAAACGTGGCCAAGCAAATGGACAAGCTCATCCCCCTGCAACGACACGGCACGGTAGACGACATCGGTCAAATCGCCGTCTTCCTTGCATCGCCTTTAGCATCCTACATCACCGGGACCGTTCTCGTTGCGGACGGCGGACAAAACCTCCTCGGCTCGGCCATTTACACGGAGCTGGTCCTCAAGGAAATGGCTGGGGGTGGGGATTAAGGGTGTAATTTCGTGGTGAGATGGGGGCATCCTTCCCACTCTACAACCATCGCGAGCAAGAGATTGCCGCGTCGGCGGAGCCTCCTCGCAATGACGTGGTAGGTGGAATGGTCGTTACCAACCTTTGTCAATTCCCAACGCCCTCCCTGTCATTCCCAACTGGATTGGGAATCCCCCTAACGGTATACTCGCTATCAGTCGTAGTACGAACCCAAGACATATAATACAATTACGGACGGCGTAAAATTTGCGCCGTCTTTTTCAGGTCTTCCACCTGTACCACACGAAAGAGGAACAGGGCTGTAACAAAACCCAGGGTCAGGATGATCTGAAGCATAGCGCCAAACCCCTGCTGTATTAACATGAAGCTAAGGACCGCGAGAATCTGGGTCACTGCACAGTGAAGGACATTCAGATGCAAACCCTGCCTGCGTACCATGAGACCCTGGAGAAGATAGGACACGGCACCCGCTGCAATCGCAGCCATCCCTGCACCAAGCATGCCCAGTGTCGGGAGCAGCGCCAGATTGAGTCCCACACTGACAAACATGGAAATCCCGTTGGCCCAGGTGACCGCACGGGGTTTATTCATGGCGGTCAGGGTATGGCTCAAGACCCCGGCCTGAATCGCCAGGCTGATAGCGAAGAGCAGGTAGGCCATAACCGCAACACCGGGCAGGTACGCTTCGGAAAAAAGCAGGCGCACCAGGTTATCGCCCAGGCTGATGGCTGCAAAGGTACCGCCATAACAGAGGAGCGCGATAATGCCCAGACTACGATTGAGCAACGCCGTTGCTTCGTCGCGTTTGTTCTCTGCCAGTAGCGCACTCATGGTGGGCAGATAGGGAACCAGGAAGCTGTTCACCACCCGTGACAGAATTCCGGGGATGCGCCTTACAATTTCGTAGATACCGGCTTCCACGATACCTACATATTTCGCCACGAGAAAAAGGTCGAAACGGAGGTAGGTAAAAGTCATCAATGAATTGAGGTAGAGCGGGAAGCTGAAACGGAGCGCAGCGAAATAGACTTTCCAGTCCATGCCCGGGCGGCACAGGGGACCCATACGACTGAAGAGCCAAAGGGTACCCATGGCATAGGCCCCTACAAAAGCGGCGACCAGATGATTCAATTCACCTTTCATGCCCAGCAGGAAAATAACGACCAGGCCGACCTGTACAACGGACATGAGGACAATGGCCATGGCACGGTATCCATAGGCATTGCGCCCGGCCATGGCAGCCAGCAACAGGTCACGCAGCAGCCCCGCCATAAACAGCCCCGGCACCAAAGGCAGTAACGGGAAATAGGGGCGCCAAGTGTCTGGCAACAGTTCTGTGCTGGTTACACCTGCATAAACCAGGAGCAACACAGCGGACACCAGCAACCCCACCAACCCCTGCACAGTCCATGCACTGCGTATGAGCGTTTTTTGTTCCTGCGCCAGACTCGCTGCAACGAGCTTCGGTAACGCGTGGGGGAGACCAAAGCCGAAAAGCAGGATGAGAAAATCTGCACTGGTCTGCACCAGCACGAAGTGGGCGACCGTTTCTACCGAGAGGCCCGGCGCATTGGTCATGACCTTGCCCACCACAAGAAGGGCCACCATGGAGATGAACACACTGGCGCTGGATTGTGCAGCGCCGAAGACCATGGTACGGGTTTTAGTCATGGGTTATGCCTGATTCGCCATGATGAAGGGGTTACATACATGAATACCACTACGCACACACCGCATCATGAGTAACCCTTTCCTGTCCCGATAAACCATTCGGGCCAGTATAGCAACACGCCTGTTGGAATGGAATTGGAGTTGATGGCTATGGTTTTTTATGCGAGATACTTTCCACGGTGACTGTGCGATTTGCACCGCCGTCGGCTCCGGGAATCAGAATGAACTTTGCGCAATTCCCGGTATAGCCTTTCGCTGCGGCGAGGTCAATGGTGTAGGTGCGCATCACGCCATCGGGGATAACCTCGAATTGTGTTTGTCCACCTCCCTGTCCCGCGAAACCCTCCCAACGGAGTGTGGCGGTGGTACTGCCGGTGTCATAGGCTGCACGGATGTAAAGGGTAGGCAGATCGGACGCCTTCCAGAAGGTGTTGGGCCCTGCCATGCGTGCACTTTTATCGGCCAGGGTCACCTTCCAGTGCCCGGTCATGGGCCACCCCGCATCGCTGGCCCCTGCCAGTGTCCAGCTCTGGCGGTCGTTATCAAAGGTGTAGTCCGGTAGCGTTACCCGTTCGGCATGTTTATAGACGTAGTCCCGGATGGTCTCCAGTTGTCCTACAATGAGGGTATAGTCGTACTGGTACTGAATATTATGGTCCAGGATTTCCCGGCGAATCGGCGAGATGTAACCCGTGGGGCCATCCTTGGGGCCCCCCTTGCCCGGCTTACCCGCGAAACCACCTGTGAACTGGTACGTCCCCGGTGTCCAGATACCGAGACCGAAACCATCGTCCCGCACGAGAGCGGCCCAGCTTTCCGTACCATACCAGCTATCCCATGGGCCACCCGGAGCTTCGGCGGGCGGGTATTTCGTGTCCCAGACTTTGGTAATCTGGCGCAGGGGCGCACCGCTAAAAGGTTGGCCGCCGTCGTAGGTAAAGAGACGGTAATAGTTGCCGTTGGTGTACACGGCGGGAAGCTCCTGACCACGGGCATTGTGCTGGGTGTGATCATCCCGCGCATTGTTAATCTGCGAACGAACCGATACGGTATTGTCCTTCAGGGTAAGCCAGCTCTCAAAGGTACAGTGCCCCGGTTCGTTGTCCAGTGGCCAGTGCATGGGGATGCACTTCACATACATCTCTGTGCCGTTGTTCGTATGGGCGATGACTTTGGATGGGTTTCCTGCAACGTCACCGGACTGGATGGGGTTCCAGCCTATGAAGGTCCAGGCGGGCGCGGGTTTCTTCCCATCGGGTTCATAGGGTGTAGGGCCAGAGTAAAAGGACATCTGGATTTGACGACCCCAGTCGTGACTGTTGATGATGTTCTCGCCGTCCTTCGATTTCGAGAGGTAGGTGATGGCCCCGCCGATGTCCAGGTTGATGCCGATGCGAACGGTACCATTATCGAGGTAGCTCATCCCTGAAAACGCAGCTTGCTCTGCGGCGTGTGTAGTGGGGATGAAAAGTAGTGCGCCGAGGAGTGTAAACAGGCTCATGAATTTCATTGGAATATCCTTTGATGCGGGTAGGGTGAGATCTTGGAACAACAACATTATT
>CALAXS010000239.1 GCA_937895305.1 uncultured bacterium | reverse complement strand
TGATATAGAAAAAGCGTGGATTTACCGAAGTCCGGTCAACAGCCTCCTCTGCAAAGCGTTGAAGCTGTGGGTGCAAACCACCAGCATCAAGAATATAGTCGTACCCGGAAATAGCGCATCGAATGTCCGGCCTGATACTCAGGATGTGATTTACTACTGTATCTATATCATCAAATATTGTTTCCATAGCGGTATCATATTGCGAAGGTGCTGCCAATATATCATTCCCCCCCATGGAGAGATGCACAATATCGATGGTGGGGTTGTTCGTTAATTCTGTGGTGATGTCGTCGAGCCAGCTCTGTTGCGCCCACTCCACTGCTCTAGACCCGCTTCGTACAATGTTTCCATTTTCTTCGAACTGACTTAGCCCCGAATCCGACAAGGCCGTCTGAAAAGAACGATAGTCCCACATTAGCGCAGTCCAACTATCACCGACCAACAGAATCCGTTGCGTCTGGGCTCCAGCCACACCTGTGATGAGGAAGATGGTCAGCATGAAGACCACACCAATGAATCTGCATTTATTTAAAGACATCCCAAACGGTCTCCCTTAGTTCGGTATAGATTGTAAAATACTGATTCCTGCGCTCGTTCCGATGCGCGTTGCGCCCGCCTCTACCATCTTCATCATGTCCGTGTACGTGCGAATTCCCCCCGCAGCCTTAATACCCATACTATCCCCTACGATGGACTTCATGAGGCGAACATCCTCCACTGTAGCACCATGGTCCCCAAAGCCAGTCGAGGTCTTCACATAAGCCGCCCCCGCATGTTTGGTCAATTTACACGCAATCTCCTTTTCCTCCAGTGACAGATAGCTCATTTCTAGGATGACCTTCACTGGCGTACCCAAAACGGCCTGCACCACCGCGGCGACCTCCTTCTCCACAAACGATGGGTACCCCGATTTCAGCGCCCCCACATTGATCACCATATCCACCTCCGTTGCCCCACACCGCACGGCCTCCCTGGCTTCATAGACCTTCATATTCGCCGTGGTCGCACCCAACGGAAAGCCGATACACGCGGCAATACCCACCTCTGACCCGGTCAACTGCTTCACACAATAGGACACCCAGGCCGGATTGACTGCTACGGCTGCAAAGGAATGGGCTCTGGCTTCAGCGCACAATTCCTTGATATCCACTTCCGTCGCATAGGCACGCAACTGCGTATGATCAATCATCCGCGCTAAATGTTTCGCTGTTACACTCATTTCCCGGTACTCCCAAAATAGAACACTCCCCTTATCCTATCAAGGTTACCAATACCTAAGCTACTCCGATTGGCACTGCGCCAATGTTCGATGCTAGACTATAGCTATCCATTTACCACGGGAGGCACCATGGACGAAAAGCAATACCTCAACGACCTGGCCCAAAAGCCCTTTGCGACACGGATGTTCGGCTACCTCAAATTTGCCGGGCCGGGCTATATGCAATCCGCTATGACTCTCGGCGGTGGCTCCATCGCAGCCTGCGTAATCATGGGTTCCATGCTCGGCTACGAACTCCTCTGGGTACAACCTCTTGCCATCTTCTTCGGCGTATGCGTCCTCGGTGCTGTAGGCAAACAAGCCTGCGTCACTGGCGAACAACCCTACCAGGCCTTCTGGAACCGCCTTCACCCCGGTATGGCCATCGCCTGGGGCGGCGCCGCACTCATCGCTACCGTCCTCTGGCACATCCCGCAGTATGGGCTCACTGCGAATGGTGCCATTGTACTCGCAGAAGGTGCAGGCCTAAACCTCGATTCAACAGCCGGAAGATGGGGGATAGGTGTATGCTGTCTCGCAGCAGCCAGCTTCGTTCTCTACCTTTACAGCACCGGTGCCAAAGGCCTAAAAATCTACGAGAACATGGTCAAGTTCCTCGTCTGGGGCATCGTCCTCGCCTTCGCCGTTGCGGCCATCTCCACAGACATACAATGGGGTGCACTCTTTCGCGGTATCACAGGCATAGACTTTTTTCACCGCTGCATGGCCGAAGGCGGTTTTCCTAAAGAAGTAATTGCACCTGTTGTCGGCGGTATCGCCGCGGCCGTCGGTATCAACATGGTCTTCCTATACCCCTACTCCCTCCTCAACAAAGGCTGGGGTAAAGAACACAAAGAACTCGCCTACTTCGACCTCGTCTCCGGCATGATGCTCCCCTTCCTCATCGCCACAGGCTTTATGACCATTGCCGTAGCCAACACCATCGGCCCCCAGGACGGCAGTCTCGGCACAGGCGTCCGTGATATGCGCGAGATCATACCCGTCCTCACCCAGACCCTCCCCAACTGGCTCGCACTCATCGTCATTGGCTTCGGCATGTTTGCTGTCGGCTTCTCCACCATCATTACACACATGCTAGCAAGCCGATTTATCGGTTGTGAACTATTCGCAAAGTGGATTGATGCTGATGGAAAACTTGTCTTTCCCATTATTGGCCTAAAAGTAAACTCAAAGCTTTTCTTCTCCTTCCTTCCTGCTGTTGGTATTGTCGGCGTAAAGATAGAATTCCCCTTCCTCGCAGCCGTGACCGCTTCCGTACTCGCAGCACCCCTCATGCCCGTAGCCGTTATCGGCTTCATCATCCTCATGAACATGAAATCCTACATGGGCGACGATACCCCCACGGGCCTCAAGCGACTCTTCTGGAACACCGCCCTTATCCTTTCCGTCGTTGTCCTCTCCTTCGGTGCCTACAACGCGCTCAAAGGAAAGTACGAAGGCTGGAAAGCACAACAAGCTGCCCCCGCTGTTGAAGCACCCGTACAAGAAGATGGGGGAGAGGCTGCCGCCAACGACGACAAACAAGCCATGAACACCCCCATGGAACCCGATGCCCACTTTGGGGATGAATATACCAGCTACACCACAATTGAATCCTTCATGGGCTCCGACTTCACCTTTCGCCTCTACGGAGACAGTGCGCGATGGGGCACCGAAGAACTTCGAGCGGTAGCCGAAACCACCTTCACCCAGCTCAACGCACTCGAAAACAGAATCAGTACCTGGGTCCCCGACTCCTACGCCTCCAAAGTAAACAGCGAAGGCGCAAGCCACCCCGTTGCAGTCGACCCGGATACCTTTGCCATGCTCCAGACCACCAAGCGCATCCATGCAGAAACCGATGGCGTATTCGATGTGACCGTCGGGCCTTTGGTCCAGCTATGGCGCGATGTAAAAAAAAACAGCAACTCCCAACCGACGCTCAGCTGAAACAAGCGCGGGACCTGGTGGGTCTCAACTATGTAACACTTGAATCGACTATGGAAACGGTTCGCCTCGCCAAGCCCGGCGTGAAAATCGATTTTGGCGGTATTGGCAAGGGTCTGGCCCTGGATTTGGCAGCGCAAACCCTTAAAAAACATGGGCTTAAGCACGCACTAATTGACGGGGGGACCAGTAGTGTCCTTGCTATTGGAGCACCACCGGGCCGTAAAGGCTGGACAGTACGGTTTAGACACCCGTATAATAAGGACTTAGAGAGGATTGAAGGGGTCGTTATAAAAGACGAATCCTTGGCCACTTCCAGTAACGAAGGCCGTTACTACGCGGTGGACGGGAAACAGATAGGACACATCTTCGATCCGAGAACAGGTTGGCCTGTTGAGAATGATGTACTGAGTGCAACCGCCATTGGTCCCAGCGCGACCGACTGCGATGCATTGAGTACGGCATTCTACGTAATGGGCCGGGAAAAAACAGAAGCGTATTGTAAAAGCCACCCAGAGATTCGGGCCATCCTGATGATGGACCAACAGGGCGAACTCCAAACAGTCCGCATTAATTTTACTGAGGAGCAAACATGAGCAAAGATGTCAGCCGTCGAGATTTTATTAAAGTCGCAAGCGCAACCGCCGGGGCAGCAACCATCGCCACTGGCTTCAACCCATTGGCCTATGCCGCAAACGAAAAAGTAAATATCGCCATGATCGGTACGGGCGGTCAAGGCACCTACCATATCAAAGAAGGTCTGGCCCATACCCCCGATTCGCAGATCGTCGCTATTGCAGACTTCTACAGTGCCCACCAGAAGTCCGGTATGATCTTTGGTCAATGCTCTAATGCAGGTATCGGCTTCCAGGCTGGCGAAGACCCCAGAAATCTGCCCGCTGCCGAAATGGCCAAGGCCAAAGCAGCCCTGCGCCCCAAAGGCTACCACGACTACAAAGAAATGCTCGCCAACGAAGACATCGATGCCGTTGTTGTTGCAACACCCCTCGATACGCACCACCAGATTGTAATGGACTGTCTCGATGCAGGTAAATACGTACTCTGCGAAAAGACCATGACCATGACCATCGAGCAGGCTCGCGACATCGTCAAAAAATGTCATGAAACGGGCAAATGGGTTATGGTTGGGCATCAGCGCCGCTACAACCCCCGCTACAACCTGGCCGTACAACTTGCCTATGAAGCGGGCGAGCTCGGTCGCATCACCAACATCAACGCCCAGTGGCACCGCAACTCCTTCTGGCGTCGTAACTACGATGTGACCTACGACCAGCTTCCAGCACTGGATAAACAATACATCACGGAAGGTGGTCTTGATCGTCACCTTAACTGGCGTATGTATAACGACCGTTCTGGTGGACTCTTCACCGAGCTTGCCACACACCAGACCGATATCGCCAACTGGTTTATGCGTGGTGTACCTACCAAAGTACGTGCCTTCGGTGGCCTCGATTACTGGCGTGACGGTCGCGAAGCCGACGATAACATCACCATCATGTACGAATACGAACAGAATCCTGGCGACGCTGGCTTCATGGCCATGGAAAGTCGCTCCGTACAGCAGGAGAAAGTTGCTATTCGCAAGAAATACAACGTACGCTTTGCCTACTCCTGCACACTCTCCAACGCGCACATGGGTACCAGCGAACTTATTCAGGGCGACAAGGGTGCTATCAAGATTACCGAAGACCACTTCGGCGACAGTGCATACTTCATCGAACCCTGGTACGCCATGGAGAAAAAGAAAGCCGCAGACGCCAAGGCTGCAGAAGAAGCAGGGTTGGCTTCTGGTGATGGAACAGAAGCCAAGAGCAATGATATGTCAAGCGGTGCTTCACTGATGAACATCGGCAAAGGCTCCGAAGGCATCAGGCTCCTTTATACCAAGAAGCTCCTGGAAGCCAACACCTACCAGCACCATGCCTTGGCCCACCACATCAAAAACGGTGGCACCCCCCGCACCAATCAGATGGTCGGTCTCACCACCACCATCGGCGCTGTGGCTGCCCTCGAATCGCGTAAGCAGGACAAGACCATTACCGTCAACCCTGCCGACTACCAGTTCGACTTCGAGACCCCCAGTTTCTTTGAACACGACATGAACGTGGACGACTACGAAGACGATCCCATTCTGGTCAAGGAAGTAGAAGACAAGAAAGCCGCTGCTGCTGCCGAAGCGGAAGCCGCTGCAAAAGAAGCCGAAGCAGCCAAAGCCTAGACAGGAAATAACGCTGATATATCCAAAACACATACAGCCACGTAGCACGCGCCGCGTGGCTGTTTTTCAAAAGCACACCAAAGACCAAAATTCCTGTCCAGGACCGACAGGGGGGAGAAAAAAATGAAAAAGATACAATGGACCCTCGCACTGCTACTCGTAGCCAGTATGATCATCGTGGGGTGTGGTGGCGAAGCCGCCAAGACACCTGCACCCGAAGCACCAGCCGTAGAAACACCCGCACCCGCAGTCGAACCAGCACCTGTAGCTGAAGCCCCCGCAGCCGAAATGCCCGTAACCGCAGCAGCACCAGCCGCAGAAGACGACTGGGCTGAGCTAGAAATCGGCTCCATCAGTGGCTCCCAGGACCTCGGTCTGGATATGGAAGAAGCCCCCGCAGCCGACGCAACGACTGAGGCACCTGCAGCCGACGCCCCTGCTGCTGAAGCTGGCGCAGCGACCACCTACGCGCTAGGCCCCAACGAAGACTCCGTACTCTACTGGACCGGCTACAAGCCCGCTGGCGCCCGTCAAGGTGGCTTCAACAAGTTTAGTGGTACAGCAACCGTATCAGGTGATGACTTCACAACACTTGCTGTAGACGTTACCGTAGACGTGACCTCTATGTATGCTGACGCTGGTGGTGTAGAAGACTGCCTCAACAGTTCCGACTTCCTGAACCCAGAAAAATTCCCCACCGCCAAATTCGTATCCACCAAAGTAGAGAAGACTACAGACGGTTACAACGTAACAGGCGACTTCACCTTCCTCGCCGTGACCAAAAGTCTCACACTACCCTGCGCATTGGCGATCCAAGGTGACAAACTCTCTGCCTCCGCAGAAGTGACTATCAACCGTCGCGACTGGGGCATGAAGTCAAAATCTTGGTCTAAAGGAATACAAGACACCCTTATCAAAGACAACGTCGACATCGGTTTCGAAATACTCGCTCCCAAACAATAAAACTACACTCCAACCACTACAGGCCATGGCGCAGCACACCACTGCACCATGGTTTTTCTATTTACAACTCTCGTTCCCAAGCTCCAGCTTGGGAATGCATACACCGAGGCTCCTGCCTCGGACAACCATACAAGAAAGCCCAGATACCCACGCAGAGCATGGGAACCAGTGGGCTTTATTTTCGTTCTCTTTTTTCATCCCTTTCCCCCTCCGCTCACCCAAACACCACCATTCCTTTGACTCACCCCATCCCCCTTTGCTATCATTCTGCTTCCCTTTAAGGGCGATTAGCTCAGTTGGTTAGAGCGCCACGTTGACATCGTGGAGGTCAATGGTTCAACTCCGTTATCGCCCACCATAACAAAACAAAGCCACCAGTAGACTTAGCCAAGTCCCGCTGGTGGTTTTTTCTTTTGGGGCAATAAGGCTGAAGTCCAAATGAAGTCCGTGACCATAGGGTCAGGATTTCAATGGTTCAGCTTTACCTTGGCCAGGTATATATTCGTTTTTCCTTCGTGAGAGGCATAGTAACTGACCCAGATCATGCCCTCATGCCAGACCAGGCCAGGATAACTGGTGTCGCCCCCGGATGGGAGCGCAAGAAACTCATCTAACGTACCCGCGGCAGGATCAACCCAGCAAAGTGCAGTGCGTACTTGCCCATCATAGAGCCGCACTGCAGCTACAAATCTACCATCAGGAATCTGTAGCATGCACGGCCCGCCAATTTTCGCACCCAAGTCCTTCCAGTCCCATGCCGTATAGGGCGGCATGGAAATTCCCAGCAGGCCATTGCTTCCCTGTGGTGCCTTCAAATCACGACGGAGCAAGCAAAGTGCCGTGTCATCTTCAAGAAATAGGATAGAGCTTTCATTGCTGTACTCAGCATCCCGTAACTTGTCCACATGAATTTCAAAATGTTCACCGTCTGTACTCGTGTACAGGCGCGTAAATTTATGGGGCCACCGTGTTCCTGTGGTATAGCCAATACCGAATGCCGTATCCTTGTGCCAGCTCACCCGCCAGAGCCACAGATCTTTTTCACCAATGGGGACACCTTCGCTCCAGCTTCGTCCATCGTCAGAAAAGTAGGCCATAGTTTGATGAAATGCATCCGCAGGCTGATGAAGCGCAGCAGCACCACTCAACATCAATTGGCCTTGAGGAGTCATACAGATTTGCGCGTCACGCAAATCCGCAATGGGTGAGGTGATTCTGGCTGCTGAAGTCCATTCTTCACCATCTTTCGATACAATCACGCGCAATGCCCCATTTTCAGATACATGCCCATCCCCTTCCCTGAATACACAAAACCATTCTTCCTTGTAGCGAATCAGGTTTGTGAAAGCGTTGTGCGGTGCTTCATCCCAGATCCTGCGATAGTCTACAAGTGTCGCTTCCGGAACGACACCAGCATCAACGGGCATCCACTTGATACCGTTTTTGGTCGCCAGAAAACGCTTCGCACGGATGCTGGAATCTGCGCCTTCTTCATAATAAACAATTAATACCGTGCCATCCTTCAGATTCACCATAGAAGGATAAGCACCAATTACGGAGTCAACCGCTACACTGTCACTCCAGGTCCGGCCCTCGTCCAGACTGTAATGGAGACTCGTATTCGGCAGGCGGTGCGCCATAAGTACAATTCCGTCCAATGTGCGGTGGAGATAAGGGCAGTGTCCAGGAAAACCATAGGGCACCGACACACTCCAGCTTTCACCTCGATCCTTGGACACCGACCACGCCATGGTTTCACCCCTGCCGCGTTGTGCAGCGTACAACGTCCCATCACGCAGCTCAATCAGGTCCGTCTCCGCATCAAGGGGCATACCGTTGTTATCAATATCAATTACGGGACTCCAGGTGATTCCATCATCGTCGGAGATAGAGACTGCGCCCCAGCCCTGGCCATCCTCCTCTGCATACAAGCCCAGCACAAGACGCCCGTCACGCAACTGACGGACCGGGGAACTGCAGTAATAGCGCGGTGTAATCTCACGTGGCGCAGACCATGTTTTTCCCAGATCATCTGAATACACCATCCACGTACCCAGGCCGCGCCAGTTGGGCTTGTGGGTGTCGTCCTTGCGAAGAGAAAAATAATTACAGATCAGTCGACCGCTGGTGGTTTGCATAATAGAAGGATCGCGATCATCATCCGGTCCATCATAGAGTGTTTGTGCAGCGGTCCAGCTACGCCCCTCGTCACTGGATAAACAATAAGATACACGACCACCCTTGGGCAGTTTCTCATTGGGCAGTGCTACATGACCATAGCCCGCATAGAACACGCACATCAGTCGCCCGTCACTCAATCTGCACACATCAGGAAAAGCTTCGTAGGCACCTGCGCCCGCATCGGTACATACATGGGTGTAGTCTGGTGGAGGAATCTTGAATGCCTGCTCAGCCTCTTGCGCAGTACCTTCCACGACAATATCTTTCACCCGCACCAGTCCTTGCCCTGCATAAAACCCGATGCGTCCCTGTTTCAGGGTGTCATCTTGCGCTTCATACAAAAGCGTTCCATTGAGAAAAACACGCAAGGTATCACCAACACAAGAGACCGCTGCCTCATGCCAGGTACCAGCGACTTTATCCAGACTGCCTACCCGTTTAATCTCATTCCATGAATTATTCTTGTCAGAACGACAAAGGATAGCCTGGCCCTTATCGTAATGCACATAATAATAATTCACCCCATCTTCTGCGCGAACAATAAATCCGCACGCCAACACGCCCTGATCCTGTGGCTCTACCTTGAAGCTGGCCCGTAAGGTCACATCACGCCATTCCCCGGGTGCATAAAATGCCTGGGTGGGTGCCTTTCGTCCATCCAACACCAACGCACCGTCCTCAATACCGCCATTGGCATCGCTAAAGACCCAGGAATCCGGAGCATCCTTTGCATACAGATCGATGTGTAGTTCATCGGCCCACACAAAATGGCCCATGAACCCCCAAACCAATAGAAGAAGCAGACCACAATTTTGTTTCAGT
>CALAXS010000238.1 GCA_937895305.1 uncultured bacterium | reverse complement strand
GATGGCAAACAAAAGGTAAAGATATGTCTGACAAACTTGTACCAGTTCTTCATGTAGTCGATGCTCGCGAATCGGCAAAATGGTATTCTCGGATTGGTTTCTCAGTTGAGAGTGAACACCAATTCGCTCCGAACATGCCCATTTATGCTTTTCTTAAATGTGGGGACAACCAACTCCACCTGTCGGAGCACAAAGGAGATGCCAAACCAGACACGCTCGTCTATTTCTACGTTGATGACGTAGATAGTATCGCACAGGAATTCGGTGAAATGGTCCAGGAGCAGCCATGGGGAAGAAGAGAAATATCTCTCGCTGACCCTGATGGGAATCGGTGGAGAATTGGTAGCCCAACAGCGGACGATGGAAAATTGTAGTACGTGTGCTGAAAGATGAAATACAAACGTCGTCCCCGCGCACGCAGGCGGGGACCTCCGAGTCGATATTTCAATCTAATCAGTCGGTAGCTACTACACGGGGATTCCCGCCTTGCGCGGGAAATGTATTCGACGGAGCCATCTTTCCCACTGTCCAGTCGTCTGGACCAAGCTAGATTGCCACGTTACTCACTTTGTTCGCGCCTCGCAATGATGGTGCTTTTCGTCATTCCCGCGAAGGCGGGAATCCAGTGGGCACGACAGTGCCCAATAACCCCGAGCGCAACGCGCACCTTCTCTACCCCGCCCGCTTCCCCAGATCTTCCCATCGGGCGTAGCATTGCTCCACCTTCGCTTTGGCATCATCCAGTGCTTTAACCACCTCCTGTACTTTGCTGTGGTCTTGCTCGTAGAAGCCGGGTGCGGCAAGGGTGGCTTCGAGTTTAGTGACGGCTTCTTCTGCTTCGTGGATAGTGTCTTCCATTGCTTGCAGTTCGAGCTTTTCTTTGTAGCTTAATTTTTGTGCAGGGGTATTCCGGGTTGTTGCAGCGTTATTGGTTTTGGTCTTTGCTTGTGCAACAGCTTCTGTTTTATCGGCTTCTACGCGTTTTTTGTAGAGTTGATAGTCGTCGTAGTTACCGACAATGTCCTGAACATGACCATCTTCTTCGAATACAAGCATGTGAGTACAGATACGGTTAAGGAAATAGCGGTCATGACTGACGATGAGGGCGCAGCCGTCGAATCCGTCGATGGTTTCTTCGAGAATACGCAGGGTATAGAGATCGAGGTCGTTGGTGGGTTCATCCAGTACGAGGAGGTTGCCACCACGGAGGAGCTTGCGCACGAGGTCGAGACGATTACGTTCGCCACCGGAGAGGCTGGAGATGGGCATATCGACGCAGGACTTGTCGAAGAGAAAGCGTTCGAGGTAGGCAGGTATGTATATTTTTTTCTTGCCCGTATCCCATTGCTTCACGCCGTTGGAAACGAAGTCGAGGACTTTCATGTCGGTATCCATGTCAGCATGGGCCTGATCCACATAGAGGAATTTGGTGTTGTCCCCGATGATGAGCTTGCCTTTTTGTGCTTCTTCTGTACCGATGAGCACGCGCAGGAGGGTGGTCTTGCCGGAGCCATTGGCACCGATGATGCCGACGCGCATCCCTTTTTGCATGATAAAATTGAAGTCTTTGAAAAGGTATTCTCCGTCATAGCCATGGCTGAGCTTGCGCGCTTCCAGTATGGTTTTGCCCAGCTTGTCGGTCTCCGGTATTTCAAAGGTAAACTCTCGGTGCTGCGTTGGGTTGTCCTGCTCCATAGCGACATCGAGTCGGGTAATGCGGGCTTGTTGTTTGGTGCTTCGCGCCTTGGCACCGCGACGATACCAGGCCAGCTCGCGCTTTATCATAGACTGACGATTGGATTCAGAACGGGCCTCGGACCATTCCACATCGGCCTTGTATTCCAGAAAACGTTCGTAGTTGCCGGGGTAGGTGTAGACGGTATTAAATTCCAGCTCTACGATGCGGTTGACCACACGGTCGAGGAAATAGCGGTCGTGGGTCACCAGCATACAGCAGCCCTCGTAGCGTTCCAGGAAACGCTCAATCCATTCCACACTGTAGGTGTCGATGTGGTTGGTGGGTTCATCGAGAAGGAGTACGTCGGGATGTTGTAACAGTTTATGGGCCAGGTCTACACGTCGCAATTCCCCACCGGAAAGCTTTTCCAACGTGCGGTCCTGATCGGGCAGGCGCAATGCCACACGGATGCGCTTTACTTCATGGGGAATATCCCAGGCGGCCGCGGCATCGACTGCGTGTTGCAAGATTTCACAATTATGTTGCAGCTCTTCATGGGCCGGGTCGTCCGTCGGGTTGTGGGACAGTGCATCCATAGCAGCATGGTATTTATCAAGTATGGCGTTGCGTTCCGCTGCGGCACTTTCGAGGATGGCCTGAATCGTCATGAAGCGGTCGAGGGTGCATTCCTGCGCCAGCAACGCAATACTCAACCCCTGCGCCTGTGTAACTTTGCCGTTATCCGGGGTGATTAGTCCTGCCAGCAATCGCATGAGGGTGGACTTGCCACAGCCATTCCGCCCGATAAGACCAATGCGGTCACCTTCATGGATGGTCAGGGAGATGTCATCCAGGATAGGCTGGGCACCATAGGATTTGACCAGATTCTGGCCGCTCAACAAGGCTTTTCCGACTTGGGTACTCATAAAGGGGGTTTCAGGGTTGGGTAAAAAAGGGGTAAGCGACGAAGTGTACCACTCTGCGCCCGGGCTGCACCAGAGGGATGGTGTTGTCTTCTCTTGTCATTCCTGGCTTGACCAGGAATCCCCCCGTGATAATGCTTAGCGCAAACTTTGTAGAAAGATTTTAATTTGAACCGTTGCAGAAATTGGACTTGAGGGGAAATGCAGTATTGTCTGTCCCAACTTAGGTCTGGAGGGCCAACACGTAGGTCCCCGGCGGTAGCACCGCAGGCGTAATAGCGAGGACGACAGGAGGTTAAGCACGCTGTTTTTTCGCGGTAGTTTTGCTACACTGTGCTTTCAATGGAGTAGCGCATTATGTGGAACGACAAAAAAGTATCGGTCATTTTTCCGACTTACAACGAAAAGGATTCTATCCGCGCGGCGGTGGATGACTTTTACGCGTCGGGCTATGTGGATGAAGTGATTGTGGTGAATAACAATGCGGCGGAAGGCACAGACGAGGAGGTGGCGCAGACGGAAGCACGTCTGGTTCATGAATCACGGCAGGGCTATGGCCATGCTATATGGCGGGGACTGGAAGAGGCGAAGGGCGATTTACTGATTATCAGTGAGCCGGACGGCACCTTTTCCGGGAGGGATGTGGTAAAGCTGCTAGCCTTCAGCGATGACATGCCCGCGGTGTTTGGCACTCGTACCGCCCGCGAGTTTGTCTGGGACGGGGCGAACATGGGCATCTTCCTCAAGTGGGGTAATTACGCCGTGGGCAAGCTCATGGAGGTTCTGTTTAACACGACCTTCCTGAGCGATGTGGGCTGCACCATGAAATGCCTGCGTCGGGAGACCTACGAGGCCATCAAGAACCAGTTTACGGTGGGCGGCAGTGCCTTCGGTCCCCAGCTCATGATGCTCATCATCATCAACAAGTTTCAGTTTGTCGAGATCCCGGTGAACTACAAGAAGCGCGTCGGCGAATCTTCCGTCACAGGGAGCACCTTCAAGGCCTTCTTCCTGGGCTGCGAGATGATCCTCATGATTCTGAAATATCGGGTGCTTTCGTGGACAGGTGTACTGCCGAAGAAGTGAGTGGGGCTGCGGTAAGTCTGAATGGGATATGCAGATGGGATCACATTGTTGCTTCGAAAAATTCGCAACTTACTTTATGGCAAACATCATTGCCGACGTACTGGATCCCCGCCTGCGCGGGAATGACGGTGGGGGAAAATATACATGGCGATGGTATTTTGTCCAGCGCATTTAAAATTGGTGACTCTATGACGTACCCAAACAAAACACAACAACCACACACTTCACAATCACCCCAAACCCAACCTTGTCATTCCCGCGAAGGCGGGAATCCAGGAACTTAATAGGTGAGCAAGGAACCTGCTGTATACATCTTGGCGAGCAAGCGCAATGGGACTTTGTATGTTGGGGTTTCGAGTGATTTGAGTCGGCGGGTCTGGGAGCATCAGAATGATGTTGCAGAGGGCTTTACCAGGGAGCATGGTGTTCATAAGTTGGTTTACTGTGAGTTTCATGGTGATATGAAGACTGCCATTGCCCGCGAGAAGCAAATTAAGAAGTGGAATCGGGCATGGAAAATCAGGCTGATTGAGGAGAACAATGCTCGTTGGCGCGATTTAACTGAGGAGTTAATATAGGCAGTATTTGCTTCGTAGGCTTGGTGCAGATTGCTAGTCGAAGACCATGCTTTGTACGTACTGGATTCCCGCCTTCGCGGGAAAGACGGGGAGGGAAACCCCTCCCCTGTTCTCTGTCCTTAATATTGTATAGGTGGTCGTGGTGGGCCTTTGTAGGGGGCAGCGAATTCGGTGAGTTGGAGGTCGGCGGGCACCGTGAGCAGGTCGCGATCCTTCGCGGTGGGTTCTTCAATAAAACCGAAGTAGATGCCCATCCAGTAATCTTCGAGCCAGCCTACGGGTGCAGTGACTACGCGTCCGTCACTGCCACCGTTATAGCGGATAGCGGAACGGCTGCCCCATTGTGCGGTGGTCTCGCGGGTGGACATAGCACGGGTTCCTTTGGCGTAGGGGGTGTAGCCTTTTTCCGGTTCCAGGTCGCTACGATGCAGGTTGCGGTAGGCGTAATCTTTGGTATCCAGAGGCCATTCGCGCAGGTGCTTCACTGCTACATCCGCTTCACAATCATTGCCCGTGAGGGCACCATAGGTGAAATTAAAGTAAGGCACTTTTTGCATGCGCATAATTTCCCAGTGCCGTTCCAGGCTACGGAGATAGATGGAGCGCAGGTGCGGGTCTTCGGTATAGCGAAGTAGCGGGAAATAACAGCGGAAGGCCAGTTCATCGTCCCAGGGTACCACATTGTCCGGGGGAAAGGTGTGCTTCTGGCGCACTGTGTAATTGTGGTAGCCCAGCTTCAAGAGTTCATCAAGGCCTT
>CALAXS010000237.1 GCA_937895305.1 uncultured bacterium | reverse complement strand
TACATCATTCAATGCCTCAACACACTTTAACTCAACAACGACCTCATTCTCGACAAGAATATCAATACGATAACCACAATCCAGCTTTGTTCCTTTATACTGAACGGGAAGCTCTACCTGCCGTTCAAAGTGGATTCCTCTCAGGCTTAATTCATGACACAAGCACTGCTCATACGTCGATTCAAGAAGACCGGGGCCAAGTTCCCTATGTACTTCAATACAGGCACCAATGATCTCACCCGTTAATTGACCATCCTCATGGTGTGTGTTCAAGCTTTCCATCTTGGTATTTATTTCCCTGTTAGGTCTCTGTGCTCTCTGTGGCCTCTGTGGTTAAAAATTTTTCCTTATTCCGAAGCCTTGGCAACCAAATCCTTCAGGTCACCCCAGAATGCATCGATGTTATCCTTACGCACCTCAATAAAGTCCACATCCAGCATACCGTTCTCCGGCAAAACCGAATTATCCCCCTTCGCAAGGGCCGTCAGGATCCGTACCGAGTGATACCCGTATAAATAAGGCTGCTGACTGATGGTGCCATACACATACCCGTCAGTGATGCCCTGCAACGTCTCATCCGCTTCATCAAAACTCACCAGCTTAATGTCGTTCAGCTTGTCCGCGCCTTTCACTGCCTCAATACACGCAGGCATGTTATAGGCAAACAATCCCACCATACAGCCCAGGTCCGGTGTCGTCGCAATCATATCCTCCGCATTCGATTTCGCCTTACTGTAATCAAAGCCATCCGTGCGCGTATCGATGACCGAATATTTATCGCCCACCAACTTCGCGTTCGATGGATCATATTGCATGGCATCCGCTGATTGCTCCGGCCGATCCAGCAATTCATCAATGATGCCCTGACGTCGCTGCTGCGAATTTAATTGCTCCAGACGTCCCACAAAAATCGCCACCGAACCACCCTCTGGCAGAGCCTCCTTCACCAACCGACCCGCAGCACGACCCGCCAGATAATTATTCATACCGATAAAGGCCAGACGGTCCGAATCGGGCGCATCCGAATCCTGCGTGATAAGGTTGGTCTTCGCCGCCACCTGATTCAAAAACGCCACCTGATTGTCAGCATCAATGGGGCTGATGGCCACACCATCAATCCCCCGCGCCAACAGGCCCTCCACCATACGCTTCTGATCCACAATCCCCTTGGGCGGCATGATGACCTCACACGTCGACCCAAACTCCTTTGCCGCAGCTTGTGCACCCACCTTCGCGATGTCCCAGAACACCGCAATGCCATTGGTCACATAAGCCACTTCAACCTTCTCCTTTACTACGGGTGTGCCATTGTTCACTGAATCCCCCTTCTCCCCACCACAACCTGTCATCACCACCAGCATAAGGACCAATGCACCAACCCACATAAATGTTAAAAATTTTTTCATCTCGATATTTTCCTTTATCCTGTTACCGCTTCTATGTGGCGATGTTCGTTTTTATATTGCAAGCCATGCTATGGCCTACGCTACCGTATGCGCCCCATTAACGCAAATATTCTGGCCCGACACATAAGAAGCCTCATTCGTTGCCAGGAAAGTCACCGTATCCGCGACCTCCTTGGGTACGCCCCACCGCTTCATGGGCAGGTCCGCCAGGTAGCCATCCTTCAAATCCTGCGGGTCATTCTCATGGCGCTCCACCGGAATCCAGCCTGGCGAGACGGTATTCACCGTAATCTCCCAGGGGGCCAATTCCGTCGCCAGACTCCGCGATAAGCCGCACTGTCCACCCTTGGCCGATACATAGGCCGAGAACGGCGCCACACCCTCCTGAAATACCTCCGACCCGATATTGATAATGCGGCCCCAACGCTGTGCTTTCATGTGAGGCAAGCACGCCCGCGTCAGCAGATAGGGACTCTTGATAAAAAAGTCCAGCATGGACTGGTAAAAGTCCCAGGTGTACTCCTCAATCGGCATCTGCGGCTGCGCAGGAGTCGCATTGGGGACCAGGATATCCACCCCGCCC
This sequence comes from uncultured bacterium, assembly GCA_937895305.1. GTDB lineage: Bacteria > Hydrogenedentota > Hydrogenedentia > Hydrogenedentales > JAEUWI01 > CALAXS01. The sequence continues at coordinate 1,071 of CALAXS010000237.1, read as the reverse complement.
AATGTATCGCCAATCTCACCCACCATCCGATTCACCTCCGCCTCCTCCGTCACATTGCCCCGCAGCATGACCCCTTCATAGCCCGCAGCCTTGAACTCGGCAAAGGCCGCATCGGCCCGCGCTTCGTTGTTGTAATAATTCATGGCCACCTTCGCCCCCGCTGCACCCAACGACATGGCCATCCAACGCCCCAACCCCGTTGAACTCCCCGTCACAAACGCCACACGACCTTCCAGTGAAAACATCTTCCTATCCTCCAAAATTGCTCAAATTATTTCTGTACACTATGAAAAAAACAGGTCCTCTTCCGAAAACGGAGGAACACCCACAATAATCGATTTCAATTCGCCCTCCGCATGATGCATCGCGGGGGGCTTGATCCATACACAATCACCCGCCTCAACAGGCACCACCTCGCCATCAATATGCAACACGCCCGTACCCTCCATGATGTAATAATACTCATGGGTCACCTTGTGATAATGGGGGCGTGCATTGTCTGTCGTCAACACCGTAATACTCGCCGGAGCACCATCGTCCCGTTTCAGTAGTCGCTGTCGAAATCCGCAGGTGCTCCGCTCTGCATCCGTTCCCGCAGCTGATACCTTGATATAATTCGCCATTGCAATACCACCTTCCAATTTCACGATCAACCTGCCATTATAGGTACACATAACCCGCAATACCATACCCCAAATTACAAAGGTTGCCCATGTCTTTTAATATCAATCGTTATGATTCCATGCAATATCGCCGTTGTGGACGAAGTGGGCTTATGCTGCCCGCCATTTCATTGGGCATGTGGCATAATTTCGGCACCCATGCCGACCATGAAACCTGCACAGATATCATGCGATGCGCCTTTGACCTCGGAATTACACACTTTGATCTGGCCAATAACTACGGCCCGGTACCCGGCTCAGCCGAAGAGCGCGTCGGCAAGATTCTGAAAAGCGACTTTGCACAACATCGTCACGAACTTATTATTTCGTCGAAGGCGGGGTATCGTATGTGGCCCGGCCCCTACGGTGAATGGGGTAGCAAGAAATATCTGGTGTCCAGTTTGGACCA
>CALAXS010000236.1 GCA_937895305.1 uncultured bacterium | reverse complement strand
AACCGTATTGCACTGGGCAATACCGGATTTTCTTTCCTGTACAGGGGATTCATGCGTTTGCACATCACCACTGTCAAAGTGTTTCAATTTTTCAAAATGCGTATTGCGCTGCACCGGTGTAAATCCCGCACCACGAATAGTAGAAAGAACGCCCTCAAGCGTGGTGGCCATAGCGTGATCCGCCTCAAACAACACATTCTCCTCCAGTAGCAGTCCACCAAAATCATCTGCACCCCCATGCAAAGCCAGTTGCCCGGCCCGCCAACCTTCGCCAAACCACGAAGCCTGTATATGGGGGAAGTTGTCTAAAACGAGACGGCTTATGGCAATAATCCGCAAATAGTAACTGGGTAATGCGGCTGTCGGTACCAAACGGCTCAGCGGCGAAGAACCCGGTTTAAAGCTCCAGGGAATGAAAGCGTAAAAGCCCCCCGTTTCATCCTGCAAAGTACGTAACCGAAACAGATGTTCGATAATGTCCTGCTCGGTTTCCCGGTGCCCATAGGTCATGGTTGCACTGGTCTTCATACCTGTTCTATGGGCTATACGCATCACCTCAAGCCAGGTGTCCGTATTGATCTTCTTTGGTGATATTCCACGTCGCACCCGATCCACCAGTATCTCCGCACCACCACCCGGCATGGTTCGTTGGCCCAAGTCCCAAAATCGTTGCAGAATATCACGATGAGTCATCTGCTCCAATTGCGCAATATGATCTATCTCCGCAGGAGAAAACAGGTGAAGATGCATATCCGGTGCGGCACTTTTTATTGCCTCGATTAGATCCAGATAATACTGCAAGGGTAAATCCGGGTTATGTCCGCCCTGTAACAACACCGTGGTTGCACCCATGGACGCTGCCTTTGCTACCTTCTCCGCCAATTGCTCGGCTGTCAGGGTATAGCCACCCTTTTGGCCCGGCTTTCGATAAAAACTGCAAAAAGTACAATCCGTAACACATACATTAGTGTAATTCGGATTGGTATCGATGACAAAAGTAACTTCATCACCCCCATGCATGGATTGACGAAGCGTATGAGCTTTGTCCATCAATGTGATGAGGGGTGATTTTTGCAACGCGTGATAGGCCTCAGCCTGATTTAAGCGATGTTCCGGCATAGTCCCGCCTCCTGCATTTCGAAAAAACAGGCCAGGCCTTGCTCATCTTCTTCATGAATCCTGGCGCTCACTTTTGCATAATATTCGGTGGCCATTGCAACATCCAGACCGAGTGCACATGACGCATTAACCATGGCCTTCACCCCTTCCGCAGTCTCTGAATAGGACACTGTTTTTTCCAGCCAGGTAGACAATTGAGTCTTCACAGTCTCATCCAACTTTTTTTGTACCACCCATTGGGCATAGACAAAAGGCTTACCAGTAGAAGCCAACCACCAGGCCCCTAAATCCACCTGGACAGGCCACTGCTGTTCTATACGGTCTCCATTTACAGCATCATTTCCAATCAGCAACCGCGTTTTGCTTTCTTCTTCCTCTTCCGTCCAGACCGGAGCATAGCCATAGCGCTCTACACAAAGGTGATACAAGAGTTGCCGTGAAGTCTGGGAAGCTTGTGTCACAAAAATGGGCTGACGGGCCTTTAACACCTCCTCCAGAGGAGATTCTGAAAACAACATGACACTGAATACAGCACCACGACAAGCTATCCCGTAGTGCCCCAAAGGCGCATAAATAGGGGCCAGTTCCCGGATTCGGGCCACGGGAAGCAATGCCGCAGCACACCCCTCTCGCTGTGCCATGGTGTACACTGCACTTGGGCTTTGCGCTGTAAGTGAACAAGGGAAATCCGGTGTCTTCAGTTGATACGCTTGTGCCGACAAGTTATCTATTGTGGCAATCCTTAACACACCGAATCCTCCACCAAGACATTTCCTCTATGGTCTTTATTCACTTGGCCATACCGTCCATCACGCTGCACAGGTCGTTGCCCAGCCTCACGAATCATGCGCTCCATCAAGTCATGACTAAGCTGCTCCGGGGACGCGGTGCTGGCCAATTGCATGATACGTTCTTTGCCCAACGTGCCATCCAGATCATCGGCACCAAAATTTAATGCTGCCACAGCAGTTTCAATCTGTAGCGTCGGCCAATACGCTTTGATATGGGGAATGTTATGCAGCACCAGACGACTCAGCGCAATGATTTTCAAGCATCGATTCGCATCGACCAAACATGCAGTCAACCCCGTATCCCCAGGCTGATAGGCCAGCGGGATAAAACTCTGGAACCCTGGAGAACACTCTTCCAACTCGCGCAAGGCAAAAAGATGTTCGATGATTTCTTCATCCGTTTCGATATGCCCGAACAGTAATGTGGCGTTACTGGGCAATCCCAACGCATGAGCCTCACCATGAATTCGAAGCCATTCACCGGGCCCAATCTTGTCCTTGTACAATTCCGCATGGATACGCTCGTTGAGTACCTCGGCCCCACCGCCCGGCATCATATCCACCCCCGCATCCATCATGGCCTTGAGAATGATACGGGTATCGCACCGCTCCATGTTTGCAAAATAGGCCACTTCAACTGCAGTGAATGCCTTGATAAATAGTTCAGGACGTGCAGATCGTATAAGGTGGATGAGGTTAATGGACCGCTCGAAACCCCACTTCGGCCAAAGGCCGCTAACAATATGCGCCTCATGTATTTGTGGGTTATTCAACGATTGAAGAATCTCATCTTCGGTCAATACATACGCATGATCGTCGCCCTGTTTAGCGGTGTAATCGCAGAATTTACAGGCGTAGACACACAGATTGGTGGGGTTCACATGCTGATTGGAAACATAGGTTATGCGGTCGCCATAGCGTCGTTGTTTTTCTGCAAAGGCGCGTTTGCCAAGTTCAAGCAGGGGCATGCTTTGCAGCATTTCCAGAGCTTCTTCGCAGTTTGGTGGTGGAGTCAGGGCTGAATCGACAATCGACATGAATGGGGTGCTTTCTTAAAGTAGGCGTATCTAGTACCAGACTGTAAGGAGCAAAAGCCGTGCCCCTTAAGGGGATAAAAAAATGGGATAAAAGGTCAATTTAATCGAAATATTTTCAGAAACTGGAAAAAACGTGTTCAGAAATTTGTACAAGCCCGAATCTGTGTATGAAAAACTTGACGAACATAGTCGCACATG
>CALAXS010000235.1 GCA_937895305.1 uncultured bacterium | reverse complement strand
AACACAGGCCATGCAAAGGTATATACGTATGAAAATAACGCAACATCTTCTCCAATATTGAGTGTAATCAACGGAGTATAAGACGCCAAAAACATGGCGACCGCTCCCATCATTCTCCACATACGATCCAGAAAGGTGAGTGTTATAAATATGGCCGGGAAGCAATATATAAAATGGGTCAGTGTAGTCCCCCAATCCATAAAATGTACCGCTGGCTCAGTGAACACCTGTAACACTATGCTAAACAGGATTCCCAATACACCGGCCAGAAAGTGCAGCACCATACAGCCGAAAGGTATCCAGGCTTGCTCCCGATGACTGACCGGACACGGCAAATCATAGAGCACGGTATGGTAACCTCCAAACACCGTTCCCAGAAAAGCCAGCATTACAGAAAGGGAGATGTATGTAATGCTTTTCTCTAAATCATACGGCTTGAAATCGGTCCAGGTGATACACATAAGCAATAAAAAGCAGAACGCACAGCCAATGAATAAATTTCTTCGTTATGCCCAAAAAAGTAAAGACGTACGGCTCATCGGAGTTCCCCCCATTCCTGTGCTATCCAGGACGTCCTCAATTTCCACAGGGCGCCCAGACAGCAGAACAATACAATCAGGGCTATACCCAGCTGCGTACTCCAGGCCAATTCATGCACGGGTATAAAATCATTATGCTTGCCCGCAAAATCACGAAAACTAAAATCCCACCACTGCCACAGGGCCAGCCCAAACAGCGTGACCAAAACCAGAAATTGAATACTCCGTGTGAGGGAACGCTTACCTTGAATGATAAATAATACAAGCACCATACATACCAGTGGTAAGCAAAACACCTCTGGATGAAAACGGTAATAGGGGGTTATTCCACGGCTACCCACTTTATATATCCCCCCAGCTACAGTAACCAGCACCATAGCCACCATTGCAAGCATCAGATAAGCCACCAGCCCATCCCAAACCAGTTTCCGATCGCGGGGTAAGCCAAAGTAATACGGCTGTGTATTTCCCCGTACTTGTGGGTTGGTAATGATATAGGTCAAATAGGCAATCGAGGTACTGCACAGAATAAAAGGGAGCACCACATCATAGACCTTGCTGTACCCCACATAGTTGAACATGAAAAAACTTAAATACACGTAGACCAGCCCCAACAATGTGTCTACTTTATGCAATTGCCAAATCCAGTTAAGTTCTCGGAGAAGCTGGTTTTGATAACTGTAATAAGTATCCTGACTCATCGAACTGCTCCCACGTCAGAGAGCGCATTAAAAACCAGAAATAACTCCTCCAGATTCAAATGCTCCACATGACAATCAAGGCCATCCATCCTCTCCGCAGCGAAATCTTCCACCACCACCTGATACCCGCCCTGCACCTGTTTTTCTTGCAGAATGCTGAAAGACTGCAACAGCACATCCCGATCCTGATTCTCCGAAAAACACAAGCGCTTTATGCCCTCCTTCATATCTTCCAGATTCGCCTGACGAACACAAGCCCCCTTTTTCATAAACGACACATGATCCACCACACGCTCTACATCCGTCAGGATATGCGAAGACAAGAGCACCGACACCTCCCGCGTATTCGCCAACTCCATAAGCGAATCCAGAAAATCACGACGCACGGATACGTCCAGCCCCGACGCAGGCTCATCGAGTATCAACAGATCAGGTTGCTGTGCAAGTGCCAGAGTCAATAGAAACTGTCTCTTTTGACCTTTACTCAACGTGCCGAAACTTTGGTTTAATCGCAAGCCATAGCGTTCCAGACGCTCATCCGCCACCCCCTGATCCCACTGCTGAAAATAGGAACGATGCAACGCCATGCCTTCCGAAAGCTTCATCCAGTTGGGCAGCCCCATATCATCCGCTATATAAGCAATCCGCGCCCGTTGTTCCGGTTTTAAGGTTAACGGGTCCACACCAAAGACCCGCACCGTCCCCTCCTGCGGAATGAGTGCCCCCATCATCATCTTGATACTCGTCGTCTTCCCGCTGCCATTCTCACCCAGTAGGCCAAAGACGCTCCCCTTGGGCACCGCCAGGCACATATCCGTCACGGCCGGGGTCGCCCCGAAAAACCGCACCGCGTGATCCATCTCAACGATGTTCATTTACTTTTCCCTCCCGTTTTCCCTTACCCGGTTTATGTTTTTTTCCCTGTGACCCACGAATGGCCTCTATCTCGTCACACACCAGCAGCATCAAATCATCGAAATCCATCCCCATCCGTCCGGCCTCCACCACCAGTTTCCGGATATCCCCTGCCAGCCGTCGCTCCTTCTCATTTTTAGTCAGGGCGCTCCGCCGTGGCGCGATAAAGGTGCCGCTCCCCCGCTGCGTATATATGATTTCATCCGCCTCCAACTGCCTATACACCCGCGCCACCGTGGTCGGGTTCAGCTTTAATTCCGAGGCCAACGCCCGCACCGACGGAATTTTATCATTCCCCTTCAATGCACCCGATACCGCCAGATACTTAATCTGATCCACCATCTGCGCGGAGATGGGTATGCCCGAATTATGGTCAATCTTGATATACATGCAATTCCCTATCTGTACACAGGATGAGCATACACTGTGTACACTCCGCTGTCAAGACACAAAAAAACGCCGGGCATCATGCCCGACGTTGTAATTGCGTTACTTGCTTAAGGATTAACCCTTGTAATCGCCAAAGCCCTTGCCCTCTTCCGCAAGCTTTTTCAGCAACGGGGCAGGTTCCCAGATAGCACCGTGTTCTTCGTGGAATTCACACGCCTTCGCATAGACTTTGTCCAGGCCCACGGCATCCGCATAGTGCATGGGGCCACCACGATAAACCGGGAAACCATAGCCATAGATATAGATGACATCAATGTCCGAGCTGCGCTGGGCGATGCCCTCTTCCAGAATCTTCGCGCCTTCGTTGACCATGGCATAGATGCAGCGCTCAATGATTTCCTCATCCAAAATATCGCGTCGCGCCATGCCCTTTTCTTCAGATGCCGCGATGACCAAAGCATCTATCTCCGGATCCGGGACCGGCATGCGACTACCCGCCTCATACTTATAATAGCCCGCGCCCGTCTTCTGTCCATAACGGTCCAGTTCACAGATCTTGTCCGAGATAGACGCATAGCGTTCATTAGGGTCACGGTCTGCGGCTTGACGCTTACGAATGCTCCAGCCAATATCCAGCCCCGCCAAATCATTCATGGCGAAGGGCCCCATAGCCATACCGAATTCACCAATCGCCTTGTCCACCTGCTGCGGCAACGCGCCCTCCTCCAGCAAAAACTCCGCCTGTCGCCCGTACTGGAAGACCATGCGGTTGCCCACGAAACCATCACAGACCCCCACCAGTACCGCCACCTTGCGCATGGCCTTCGCTAACATAAAGCTCGTGGCAATCACTTCCTTGCTCGTCTTTGCACCGCGCACAATCTCCAGCAACTTCATGATATTCGCCGGGCTGAAAAAGTGCAGCCCAATGACCTGCTCCGGACGCGAAGTGATCTCCGCAATTGCATTCACATCCAGCGTGGATGTGTTCGTCGCCAGGATGCATTCCGGCTTACAGACCGCATCCAGTTTGCCAAAGACCACTTTCTTGATGTCCATCTCCTCAAACACCGCCTCAATCACAATGTCCACATCGGCGATGTCGTCATAGCTCAATGTGGGTGTGATAAGTCCCATGATCTTGTCCATCTTCTCCTGCGTCATGCGCCCCTTCTTCACACCGCTGGCATAATTCTTTGTGATGGTAGCCATACCCTTATCCAGGAATTCCTGGCTGGTCTCAATGAGAAATACCGGGATACCCGCATTCGCAAAATTCATGGCGATACCACCGCCCATGGTCCCCGCACCAATCACCGCACCCTGCTTGATGTCCAGTATGGGCGTGTCCTTCGGCACATCCGGCACCTTGTTCGCAGCACGTTCCGCGAAGAACGTATGGCGTTGTGCGGCCGACTGTACCGACACCACCAATTCCATGAATATCTCGCCTTCTTTTTTAAGCCCATCAGCAAAACTGAGTTGTGTTGCCGCTTCAACCGCATCAATGGCCCGTTGCGGTGAATTAAATCCACGTCGCATTTTTGCCATCATGGCCCGTGCACCATCAAAGAGTTCCGGGGCTACATTCTTGATCTTGTCTTCCATATCGCAACAACGACGCGGCCCTTTACCCTCGGCAATCAATGCATTGGCATAGGCCAACGCACCCTCCAGCAGGTCGCCTTCCACAATCTGGTCCACCAGTCCGATGTCCGCTGCTTTATCCGCCGGGACAGGTACACCGCCCGCTACGATTTCCAGCGCAGCCTCTACACCTACCAAACGGGGCAGACGTTGCGTACCCCCCGCACCCGGGATAATCCCCAGATTCACCTCCGGCAGTCCCAACCGCGCCGTGGGTACAGCAATACGATAATGACAACTCAACGCCGTCTCCAGACCACCGCCCAGGGCCGTGCCATGTATGGCGGCCACAACAGGCTTCTCCGATGCTTCCATGCCATTCAAAACCGTGTTGTAATCCGGTCCTTCCATGGGCTTGTCGAATTCTGTAATATCCGCCCCCGCAATAAAGGTACGACCCTCACAAATCAGCACCAATGCCTGCGCCTCTTTGTCATTCAACCCCGCATCCAACGCATCTACCAACCCCTTACGCACCAGGGCACCCAGTGCATTTACTGGCGGATTGTTAATCGACAGGACACCTACCGCACCACGACGCTCATATTTCACTACACCACTCATCGTTTCGCACTCCCTTAAAATTGATGCTCACTACACGGAATTTATCTTCAAAAGATCCACTATACACCTTGACCCACCATGCAGGTCAATCCACTACGATTTACGTTCAGGCAATTCACCCATACCCGCCAGAAAAGCCTCTCGCGCTGCCTGTAATTCCGCCAGGATGTCCGGGTACTCCGCCGACAAATCATGCCGTTCCCCCGGATCCGCCTCCAGTTCAAAGAGCAGCCACCCATGCTCCTTCTTCTCCCCATTCAAGTACTGCGGATCACCCAGATACAAAGTGTCCTTGAAAGGTATCTTGATTTTCCACTTACCCGAACGGAACCCCTTCAATTCATCCAGATGAAAATAATGGTACTCCTGGTCCGCACGTTGTTGGCCTGTGTTCAGCAACACCCCGCTCACATCATGACCATCCAGGGTCCTGTCCGGTAAATCCACCCCCGCCAGCTTCAAGAACGTAGGCAACATATCCACCGTCGCAACAACAGAAGAATCCTCCCGTCCCGCGGCAATCGTTTCTGGCCACCACACAATACCCGGCACCCGCATCCCCCCCTCAAAAGCGGTACCCTTACCCCCATACAGCGGACCCGCACTGCCGCCATGATCAAAGAATTGCAACCACGGCCCGTTATCACTACTGAACAACACCACCGTATTATCCGCCAGGTCCAGGTCACGCAACGTATCCAGAATCTGCCCCACGCTCCAGTCAATCTCCTCAATCACATCCCCATACAACCCCTGCTCCGAATGGCCCGTAAAATCCTGCGAAGCGAAAATCGGAATATGGGGCATAGAGTGGGGGACATAGACAAAAAACGGCTCCGCCTGATGCTGCTCAATAAAAGCCACCGCCTCCTCCGTGTACCGCTTCGTCAACGTCGACTGATCCGCAGGCTGTTCGATGATCTCCGTGTTGCGCATCAACGGCAAAAGCGGGTCAGCAGGCCTTCCCCTGCTCCGCTTCACATCCATGTCATTGCTGTACGGCACCCCATAGTAGTAGTCAAAGCCATGCTCAGTCGGCAGGTAATCCGGCAAATGACCCAGATGCCACTTACCAAAACACCCCGTCGCATAGCCCGCATCCTGCAACGCCTCCGCCAACGTCACCTCCTCCGCATCGATCCCCGTCTTGCTAAAGGGAAACAACACATGATGAAAGCCGCCACGCACCGGATACCGCCCCGTCAACAACCCATAGCGCGACGGCGTACAAATGGGCGACGCACAATAAAAACTGGTAAAACGAAGCCCCTCCGCCGCCATCTGGTCCAGGTGCTTCGTCTTGATGAGGGGTGCGCCATAACAACTCAAATCGCCATAGCCCAGATCATCCGCAAAAATAATCACAAAATTCGGCGGTCGCTCCGCTGCATCCACAGCACCACACACCATAAAAACCACCAACAGCACCATACTTGTCAACACGCTACGCATCATGCTTTCCTCCTTAAACGCTGAGCATAGCACCCCGGACCACGGCCTGTCTTGCTCATAATATTGACTGCCTTCCCTGCAGGACCGTACACTTGCAGTCTTAATCGACAGGAACAGGGAAGAATCATTAATGCAGCGTTTTTTCGGGCAATACATCCACTACTTCGCCCTGCTCCTCGCTATCGGCATACTGGCCTGGAACAATGTGGAAATCCACTACCACGTCAATACACCCGCCAACTGGATTCAGGACGGGACACTCGTCCAACCCACCTTTAGCCCCAATACCTGGACCCTCGACGACGCCTACATCTCCATGCGCTACGCAGAAAACTTCGCCAACGGCCACGGTATCCGCTTTAACCCCGGCGAAAAACCTGTCGAAGGCTACACCACCTTCCTCTGGGTCTTCCTCATGGGGATAGGCCACGTCCTCGGTGCGCCCCTTCCGATCCTCGCAAAAGCCCTCGGTGCGGCATTCACCCTCGGCACCCTCCTCCTCCTCACCTTTACCCACCGTTTCATCCCCGGTGCCTCCCCGCGTATCTCCGCCCTCGCAGTACTCATGCTCGGCAGCTCCGGCATGTTCAGCCTATGGTCCCTCAGCAGCATGGAAGTCCCCATGGTCGCCTTCTGGACGGTACTCGCCGTTTTCCTTCACCTCAACTCCCGCGAAAAACCCTACAGCCTCATTCGCATTACCCTCACCGCACTGGCCTGCGCCCTCGTCGCACTGTCCCGTCCCGAAATGATCATCATTTTCCTCCTATGCTTCCTCGAACGCTTCTACTGCTCCGTCAAAGACCGGGACCTCAATTTCTTTTACTTCGGTCTCCTCTTCACCACCTTCTTTCTGCCCTTCCTGGTCTGGCGATTCTGGTACTACGGCTACTGGGTGCCCAACACCTTCTACGCCAAAGTGGGGGAGAACTACCTTATTCAGGCCCAGCGTGGACTGGGCTACCTCGCGAATTTCGTCAACGCCGCATTCCTTATTCTCGCCCCCGCCATCACCGGATTCTTCATGTCCGACGCACTCCGCCAACGCTTCATCTCCGTCGGTATCCTGGGCACAATAATCCTCGTGGACATGGCTTATGTCATTACGGTCGGTGGCGACATCATGCCCGCCTCCCGCTTCCTTGTCCCCTTTCTACCCCTACTCTGCATCCTGGCCGCGCTCACCCTCGGTCTCCTCGTACGCCCCGCCCCGCGCATCACCCTCGTGATACTCCTAATCATCACCTACAACCAGTTCCAGTTTTACAACGCACCCGACCAGAAACAACGGACCGATAAGGGCAGTGTAGGTCGTCACGGGGAACTCGTGGGGCGATGGATGAAAGATAACTTCCCCGAAGATGCCCTCCTCGCCACCAATACCGCAGGCAGTATCCCCTTCTACTCCAAACTTAAATGCATCGATATGCTCGGGCTCAACGACGAACACATCGCCCACCGCGATATAAAATCTGTCGGCACAGGCCACCTCGGTCACGAAAAAGGCGACGGTAAATACGTCCTCGATCAAAAGCCCGACTACATCCAGTTTGGTTCCGCCTCCGGAGCCATCAATCCGGGCTCCTTTCGCGGTGACCGCGAGATTTACCGCGACCCACGCTTTAAAAAATACTACACCCTGAAAAACTACACCATCCCCGGTGGACGACGCTTGGCCATTTATGAACGTAATCCCGAAGGTATCATCAATATAGAGCCTGTCCCTGCCAAACCCGGCAAGAAAAAACCCCGGCCCAATTCCAAGCCTGAAGCTACCGAATAAGAGAAGGAATACACCATGCACTCCCCACGAATTAGTCTGATTTGCCTGATGGCCCTGTGCCTTGTCTCCGGCTTCGCTACTGCCGCACCCCAACAACCCAACATCATCTTCGTTCTTGCAGACGACCTCGGCTATGGCGACCTCGGCTGCTACGGTCAACAGGTCATCAAGACCCCCAACCTCGACCAGTTTGCCCAGGAAGGCCTGCGCTTTACCGATGCCTATGCCGGTAGCACCGTCTGCGCCCCTTCGCGCTGTGCCCTAATGACCGGACGTCACACGGGCCATTGCACGGTACGTGGCAACGCACGCGTCCCCCTCCTGGCAGAAGACCTAACCGTGGCTGAAGTCCTCAAGGACGCAGGGTATACCACCGCCCTCATCGGCAAGTGGGGCCTGGGTGAACCCGACACCACGGGCATCCCCAACCGTCAGGGCTTCGACTATTTCTTCGGCTATCTGAACCAGCGTCACGCACACACCTACTACCCCGAATACCTCTGGCGCAACGAGGAGAAAATTCCGCTGGCTGGCAATGTGGAAGAAAAGGAAAATGTAGCCAAGGAACGCACCCAATACAGCCATGACCTCTTCACAGAAGAAGCCCTCAACTATCTCAAACAAGACTTCGACAAGCCCTTCTTCCTTTACCTGGCCTATACCATTCCCCATGCGAATAACGAACGGGGTCACGCCAAGGGCGACGGCATGGAAGTACCCGACTATGGCATCTACAAAGACACAGAATGGCCCAATCCCCAGAAGGGCCACGCCGCCATGATTACCCGCATGGACCGCGACTTCGGTACCCTCATGCAGACCCTCAAGCAGCAGGGCCTCGACGAAAATACCCTCGTCATTTTCACCTCGGACAACGGCACCCACAAAGAAGGCGGTGCTGATCCCGACTTCTTCAACAGCTCCAGGCCCCTGCGCGGGTATAAACGTGCCCTCTACGACGGCGGCATCCGCGTTCCTGCCATGGCCCGCTGGCCCGGGACGATTAAGCCGAAAACCCAATCCGCAGTGCCCTGGGCCTTCTGGGACTTTCTACCCACCGCAGCAGAAATCGCAGGCATTGATGCTCCGGGCACCACCGATGGCCTGTCTATCCTGCCCATTCTCACAGGCGAAGCCAATACCCTGCCCCAACGCGAACACCTCTACTGGGAATTTCACGAAGGCGGCTTCAAGCAGGCCGTGCGCAAAGACCACTGGAAACTCGTTCGCTCCGGCACCAATGCCAAGGTCGAGCTCTTCGATGTCAGCAAAGACATAGGCGAGCAACTCGATATTTCACGAAATCACCCTGATGTAGTCAAAGAACTCCAGCAATTATTCACCACCGCACGAACCACATCCCAGGACTTCCGCACCCCGGACGAGATGAAGAACAAGAAATAACCTGATCCCCTGCAATCCCTGTAGATGTTCACTGATTCCCGGCCAAAATTATTTCCAGAGCGTAAGTCCTCGTCTACACGGCGACGATATTTTTATATATTTCCCGCGCAAGCGGGAATCTCCGATTGGTAGCTACCGACTGGTACGTTTGGAGTGTTTACGCGGAGGTCCCCGTCTGCACGGGGACGATGCTTTTATATTTCCCGCGAAAGCGGGAATCTCCGCGTAAACACTCCCATCCAAAGTCGGGACCAACATCCTGATACTCGACCAATACACCTCCCCAATCTTTGAACAAATCCCTATACCCTTTCCCCGTCCTCCCCCCTCTGTGTCCTCTGTGGTCAAAATGAATTGGCCTTCCTTCCCTCCTTTCCTGCTCTTAAAATTCGTCATTCCCCTCTGTGCTCTCTGTGTCCTCTGTGGTTTAATTCCCCATTATCTTATCCCTCCCTATCCCTGCATTATGTGCCCCGCCTTCACCCAAATAATTTCCCATGCAACCCTTTTCACTTTTCCAGCATCCTATTAGTGGATGGAGGGCGCACCACACGGTGTAGCCTCCAAAATCGAATAAAACGATATGCATAAGAGTACGTAATAATTGTTGTAACCAAAGAACACAGAGCGGTGTCTAAGTATATAGAGCTCTGTTTTATGGAAATGACCAAAGGAATGGAGCAAATTGTGGGTGAATCGGCTACAAAAAACAGCATTGGCGCATTTAATACCTTCAGCCCGACCCACAGTACAGATCAGGAATGCAGAATAATGACCACACAAGAACCTTCTGAAACACACCAGAATCAGCGCATATTTTCCCGTATAGCCTACGAAGACAAAGTCAGCTACATCGATGGGAATGACCACCAGGGCGTGGCACAGAGCGTAGACATCGGCTGGGGCGGAACCGCCCTCAGCATGGGTCGCTACCTTCGCCCCGGAACATCACTGAATCTGGAATTCGACCGACCTGACCAGCAAGGGAACCGCCTTGCCCTCCAGGGCGAAGTGAGCTGGTGCCAACCCACCCCTGACAAACAACGTTTTCTCATCGGGGTGCGCGCCGCATTCAACGAAAGTGCTACCCTGCAGTCCCTGTCCGCCCTCATGCTCAATGCCGTATTGAATCCGGGGCAATTGCAACCAGCAGTAGCAACACGATCAGCGACCAATGCCGAACGCGAAAATTGCACCCTCGCCTACTGGCTCAAGCGTAGAAAGACTGCTCTCGAAGTAGCCTGATCCCATAATAATTTCACCCTCACTATGCTGCGGCTTTCCTCAGGTCGCAGCATTTTTTTGTCTCCACTGAAATAAAGTCCATAACGATGCGAATCTCCTCTCTATACACAACAGATGGGATAAACTATGGACGACACCCCGGAAGCAAGCGAAGAAAAACCGCGATTTTCCCTTCGGAAAACACTGGAAAAGCCAGCCATTCGCTGGCCAGTGCTCATCGTTATACTGGCTATTAATCTTGTCGTCTGGCCCTACGTCTATCAAGGCTATACCCGGGACTACCGCGCGGTACAGGGTGCCACCTGGGACGGCTTTGACCTTTCCAATGCGACCATTCCCCGCAACAAGATACTCCAGGGCGGGCCACCCAAAGACGGTATTCCCGCACTACACGACCCGAAATTCATCACTCCGGATCAGGTGGATTTCCTCCAGGACGACGACGAAGTCCTCGCTTTTATCTCAGGAGACCAGGCGGTGGCCTACCCCCTTAAAATTCTTATCTGGCACGAACTCGTAAACGACACTGTGAACGGCATACCCATCCTCGCCAGCTACTGCCCACTCTGTGGAACCTGCATGATCTTCGATCGCCGCATTAACGGTCAGGAACACAGCTTCGGCGTTTCCAGCCTCCTATACAACAGCGATGTACTCATGTACGACCAGCAGACCGACAGCCTCTGGTCACAACTTAAACAAGAATCCGTTGCCGGACCCTTGGTAAACACACGACTCACCTGGCTTCCTTCCCGGCAAATGCGTTGGGCCGCCTGGAAAGAACAATACCCCCAGAGTCGCGTCCTATCCACCGATACCGGGCACAATCGCAACTACAGCAAGCAGGCCTACCAAAAATATCTTAGCAGCGATGAGTTCATGTTTCCAGTCGATTTCAAGCGTACCGAACTGCCCAAAAAATCCTGGGTACTCGGCGTACTCTACGACGGCGTTCCTATCGCCATTCCCGAAGAACAGTTACGTACACATGCCGACACTCCCACACCCTATACTATTGGGGACAAGACACTTACAATAACCTATACCAACGCCAACCGCGATACGATCATTACAGATGCCCGGGGTGAATTCATCCCTGCGGTCTGGGTATTCTGGTTCGCCTGGCAAGCCTTCTATCCCGATACACAACTAACTCAACCCGCAGTATCCCCGCAGACCGAACAATAACCCGCACAAGCAATAATTATCAGCATCAACATAAGCCCTTGATATAACTACGCTTAGATTGAAAGCATGCGAATAACTTTACCACGCGCTTCCTCAACTCCTCCCCATTCAGTCAGCCTCTCATAGAGCATAGCCCATAAGCAATTGCAATGAAATGACTT
>CALAXS010000234.1 GCA_937895305.1 uncultured bacterium | reverse complement strand
ACCATGTACACCCCGGATAACATTTCACATCGCCGGCAGATTTCCTGCCGGCATCTTCGTCTCCTTACACTCTGCCTGTGCATGATTTGGTGTGCAGTTTCAGGTGCGGAAATGCGCTCCTTCTCCGTGATTCACGGGCAGAAATCATACACCATAGAGGCAGACACAGAGATGCTGCAAAGCACAGAGTATGTATCGCTCTATGCTATCTTGCAGCCAACAGGGGGCACCGTGCGGATTGCAGGCGCTTCAGTACAAATTCAGCTGGGTGGTCTTGATGCCGAAGGCACCCTGAACCGGACTACCATTGAAGCGGGGGGGGATCTCATTGCATTGAAGTCCCCGCTACAGCGGTCGGGCAGCAATGCCATGATCGCCTTACAGGATCTGGGGCCCATGTTGAGTAAGACCTTTCAGTTAACCGTGCGGGAAAACACACGGGTATCCGTGCGGGACCTGAATGCCGATTCGACGGTCATAGGCGATGCGCAACTTCCCATGGCCGAGCCTGCATCAGAACAAATTGCCGTGATTCCGTGGTCGCAGATCGATACGGTGGTTATTGATCCCGGTCATGGCGGTACCGATATGGGAATTACGGCGGGGGAGGGTATTGTGGAAAAAGATCTTACCCTGGCAGTAGCAGTGGCCCTGCGGAATCAGTTGAAGACCCTGGGTACCTTCAAGATTTACATGACCCGCGAAGCGGACGAAGGGGTGTCAATCCAGGAACGGATCAATCGCTGCAATCAGTACAAAAATGCCGTACTCATCAGCCTTCATGCAGGGGCATCCCCTTCTGTGCGGGCCCATGGTGTTGAACTGTTTTATTCAGCAAAAGCCGGATCGCAGATACAAAACAGACTGGGCGTGGCCGGCTCAGCGATAACAAGCTCATTTACACCCATGAACAAGGGACTGGCGGACGTTTTGGTGGAATCCTTGACCGAGGCCACAGGCACACCGGCACGGGGTGTGCGGGCCATACCATTGCGCCTCTTTCGTGAATCGCGCATGCCGGGCGTACTGATTGAGCTCGGCTTTTTGACGAATCCGGCGGAGACATCACGACTGAAATCAGAGGCATATCATGAACGACTGGCGCAGGGTATTGTAAGTGGCCTGCAACAGACCTTGAAGAAGGACAGCTGATGAGTAGTGAAAATCGAAAAGATGCCTTACGCACTTTTTTCTTCTCCTTGTGGGGACTGTTCACGCTGGTGCTACTCTTCATTGTCGTCATGCTTTGGCGCGAAATGCTCCGCCAGGATATGGACCCCCTCGCGAGTGTGCGCAATTTGGAGGTGGAAACCAGTGTCATGCCCACGCGCGCACGAACCACAACAACACTGGGGGAACAAGAGGTCTTGCTGTATTTCGCAACGGGAGACGGAGAAGCGTTGATGCCGGTAACCCGGAGTATCGAGGTGACGGATTCGACAACAGAAAATTGCCGTGCAGCCTTACAGGCTTTAATATTGGGGCCTGAAGCAGATACCCAGGTGGAAATCTTGCCGAACAACACAGAAATTCGCGCATTGTATTTGTTGGATACAGGGGAACTGGTGGTGGATTTGTCGCGGGAAGTGTTAGGCAATCAACAATATCGCAGCGCGTCCATGGAAGCACTCATGACCTACGGGGTCGTGAATACACTGGCCCAGGGCGCGGTGCAGGCACAGGGTGACACACCCGTTCGCATGGTGCGGTTTCTATTTGAAGGGTCGCCGCCATCGGAAAGTTTCCCGGCCCACATCGATCTGAGTGAAGCGCTAATTCCAGACCAGCAATGGGTCGCTTCATTGGCGGAAGCTGACGGGAATGGATAAGACCAATGCGGCCATTGGCGTATTTGACTCAGGAGTAGGGGGCCTGACAGTATTGCGACGCATTATGGCGCTCTTGCCCAATGAGTCCGTCCATTATCTAGGGGACACTGCGCGGGTACCCTATGGTACAAAATCGCGGGACACCGTAATACGCTATGCCCAGGGCTGTGCACGCTTGCTCATGGAGCAGGACATAAAGATGCTGGTGGTGGCCTGTAATACAGCATCCGCTTTTGCGGTCGAAGCACTACAGGCCCAGTTGGATATTCCGGTCGTAGGTGTGGTGGAGCCGGGAGCGCGTGCTGCTGCGACACAAACCAAATCGGGCAGGATTGGCGTGATTAGCACAGCATCAACCTTGCAGAGTGGTGCCTATCCGGACGCGATTCAACGGGTCTTGCCGTACGCGACAGTATATTCTCATGCATGTCCGCTCTTCGTCCCTTTAGCCGAAGAAGGCTGGACAACAGGTGACGTACCCCGGCAAGTGGCAACGCAGTACCTGGCACCGTTGCTTGAGGCAGGTATTGATACCCTGGTGTTGGGATGTACCCATTATCCATTGCTACAGGATGTCATTACACAGGTTATGGGTTCCGCCGTCACGTTGGTGGACTCCGCTGCGGAGACCGCACAGGCAGTGCAGTCCATCCTTCTGGAACGGGATCTGGCGAAAACAGACCAAAAGAGCGTACACTATCGCTATTTCGTCACCGATGCTCCAGAAAGTTTTGTGCGAACAGGCGCAGCGTTTTTGGGGCATGATCTGGATTCGGTCCAGTGGATCGACTATTAAGCAGCTTTAAACAGTTCAGGATGCCATGTCAATCGATGCCTCTATAACCCCACCCCCAAACCCCATAGAGAAGTCATGGTTTTATATTTTTATGGGCTTCATGAGCGTAGCCGCGCTCGCCACAGCAGCAGGGGTATTGTATACTCAATTTGTCTTGACCCGGCCCATCGACATTCGTCCACACACGAAAGTCCTCGC
This sequence comes from uncultured bacterium, assembly GCA_937895305.1. Lineage (GTDB taxonomy): Bacteria > Hydrogenedentota > Hydrogenedentia > Hydrogenedentales > JAEUWI01 > CALAXS01. Next base: position 3,552 of record CALAXS010000234.1, on the reverse strand, counting down.
ACAGAAGGCGGACGATATATTGTCCGAGTATGTATCGCGGGAACACATTCGGATGGGGGAACTGATACCCCTGAGTGAGGGCAGGACCTATTACAACTTCTATCCTTTTGATGTGCTGATTCCAGCCCATCTGGATGAAGCAGGGCTGGTCGCGTATCTGAAGCCACGATTACGGGAGTACCGGGTACAGGTACTGCCCCCACCAGCCCAATCTACGGAACATGCCATACACCTGAAGTATGGATCCTATGTATTCGCCAAGATCAATTGGCAACAGGATGACCCCGCAGAAGTTTCGCGAACCGACCTGCGACAAGCGAGCTATGCTGTGGCACAGGATGTAGAGGTTCTGCTGATGGAGGCCGGCGTAGATCTCGTTGCGATTAATCGCGGACCAACCGTGGATCTGGAAGATGAAGAAACCTATTGGGCAAAGACAGATGTACAGGTGGATCTGGGTGCCGTGCTGAACCCGGTGGAACTGCGAAAAGCCATGATGCGACGACTGAAGGCACCAGAATTACGCATTGAAACAGCAGCACTGGGACAGACGCAGGAACGGCTGGATATTTTTCTGGGGGATAAGCTGTGTACCTCCGTGCTCTGCGATTGGGTGGATGCAGTAGAGGCAACACCGGATGCAGTGGCAAGTGCCACCAATGAGGCAACTCCAGGTATGCCGGAACCCGTTGAGGAGGAGCAGGCGGAGGATGTGGACGCAGCGTTGACCGAAGATCTGTTGGCAGCCATGCCGGAAGATGCTACAGGTATCACGACGGAGACCATGAAAGATACAGCGAAAGGTATTGAGATCGCTGAAGCGTCCGACCAAGAGGATCCCATCGAACCCGGGGAGCTACAGGTTGCTGCTGCGGTGACAGAGCCACGTATAGCAATTATCCTCGATGATGGCGGCTATGGGGGATTATCGACCGAAAAAGTACTAAACCTGGATCCCCGTTTTACCGTGTCGATTTTACCCAATACACCCTATGCTACCGAAACAGCCCGACAGGCAGGGGAGCTGGGTTTTGAAGTGATGCTCCACATGCCCATGGAAAGTAACAGCAAGACAGACACCCCTGTAGAGGGATTTATCAGTACCGATATGACATCCAAAGAAATCCAGGGCTTGACGCGCGCTGCACTGGGCCAGATTCCCGGCGTGGTGGGTGTGAACAATCATACCGGCTCGAAATTCACATCCGACGCTGCAATGATGAAACCTTTTTTAGAGGTGCTGCTGGAGGAGCAGTTGTATTTTATCGATAGCGTAACCCTCCATACCTCAGTGGCCCATGCCGTCGCCATGGAGATGGCCGTGCCCACCAGCAAGCGAGATGTTTTTCTCGATAACGAGAATGACCCGGAGCATATCCATACACAACTGAAAGAGCTGGTAGCGCTCGCAAAAACCCAGGGCAGTGCTATCGGTATCGGTCACTTCAGAAGTGGTACAGCACTGGTCCTGGAAGAAGCACTGCCAGGTATAGAGCAACAGGGCATCAAGCTGGTCCACATTTCGGAGTTGGTGCAATGATCCAACTCCACCCGTCATTGCCAGTATACAGTGACGAAAATCTCGCTTGGTCCAAAAGCTTCCCCTCGTTCCCAGGCTCCCGCTTGGGAATGCATATACCGAGGCTCTGCCTCGGAAAACGGGCGCATTCGACCGGAAATACTACAACGTCAATCCCGACTTGGGTTAAGCATATTAACGCGGAGATTCCCGCCTCCGCGGGAATGACAAGAAAGCGGGGCGACGGGTTGATTGCAACAACAACCCCACCCCACACGTCATTGCAAAGATGCAAAGCAGACGATAATCTGGCTTGGTCCAGTCGACTACGTCGCTGTGCTATTGACTTCACCGTACACGTCATTGCGAGCGTAGCAACGCGAAACGCGGCAATCTCTTGGCCCTATGGTCTCGAACTGAATAGGACCGTCGTGCAATGAGCATTATTCTCGGCATAGAAAGTTCATGCGACGAGACCGGTATAGCCATCGTAAAAGACGGCCGCCAGGTCCTCGCCAATGAAGTAGCATCGCAGATTGATATTCACAAAGTCTTTGGCGGCGTGGTGCCGGAGATTGCGTCGCGTGAACACACCAAGGTTATATATCAACTGGTGGACAAGGTGATTACAGAGGCGGATGTGGAGATAGATGCTATCGCGGCGACGCAGGGTCCAGGACTGATGGGCGCATTACTCGTTGGTTTTTCTTTTGCCAAGGCCCTGGCCTATGCATGGAAAAAACCTTTCGTCCCCGTGCACCATATTGAGGGCCATCTCTTCTCCGTGTTCCTGGGTGAGGAAGCACCAACCTTTCCCTTCCTGGCGCTCATCGTGAGTGGTGGACACACCCAGCTCATTCGCTGCGACGCTCCCCATCACTATGACATTCTGGCAACGACGCGGGATGATGCGGTCGGTGAATCCTTCGACAAGGTAGCGCGCCTATTGGACCTGCCCTATCCGGGCGGACCCTCCATACAGAAGGCCGCAGCAGAAGGGAACCCGGAGGCCTTCGATTTTCCGCGGGCCATGCGTGCAAAGAACAAGACGGGCTTTAGCTATAGCGGATTGAAAACCGCAGTGCTCTATGCCATGCAAGAAGGCGAATGTAATCCCGCCGATGTAGCCGCGAGTTTTCAGGCCGCCGCCATCGACATCCTCATCATCAAAACGCGACAGATGCTGGCACAGACCGGATTGAAACACCTCGTCGTGGCAGGGGGCGTTGCTGCCAATGCGCTGCTCCGTGAACGCCTCCAAAACGACCTGGACGTGAAGGTCTACCTCCCCCCCTTCAAGTACTGCATCGACAATGGTGCCATGATTGCCGCAGCCGCAGACTCACGCCTCGCCCATGGCCTTGTCGGTACCATGAGCTCCACACCCAATCCCGGGCTGAAACTGGAAGGGTAGTTGAAAAAAAGCCCACACACCAGTGGTGCAGGGCCTTGGATTCCCTCGTTCCCATGCTCTGCGTGGGAATGCATACGGGATGGGAATGAGATGAGAGGTGTTTAGTTAAGGCTCCGACTGAAAACCGGGATGCCGTTAGGAGGATTCCCGTTTCACGGGAACGACAGGGGCGTTGCTCTGATAACTATTTTTCTTTTCCCCTTTGTGTTCTTCGTGCACTTGTGGTGAATAGCTTTCCCCTATCCCCTTTTCCCCGTTTTATTCACAAGGCCTTCCCGGTGCAGTAGCAGTGTAAAACCTGGGCAAAAGACCGTAATCCATGTGGAAATCCCTGTGAGTAGGTTGTGTAGACGACGTGGAATATAGAGCCATTCATACCTTATCTCCTTCATTTACAGTCCTTATGTGCTGCCCGGCGGTGGGGACAAGTTTGCGGCACAAGATAGGGGAAAGAGCTTGGAGAGGCTGTGGATAGCATGTGCAGTTTCCATAATATTATTGGATTGCGTTCTTTCAATCTTGTACCTATAATGCACGGACACTTCGATTGGAGTGACTATAGGGTGAGGACTTTTTATATGTCGGACAAGCCACATCGTCCACAGGCAGGTGAGGAGCT
>CALAXS010000233.1 GCA_937895305.1 uncultured bacterium | reverse complement strand
CTCATGGTCAGTCCCTCTTTGCGTTCGTAGACAATCTACCTAGAATAGACTTTAACGACGAATTGTTCAAATGAATTAAAGTAAACAATGTGATAAGATATTCTTATGAAAGGAAGAGGAATTACCATGCTTAGATCGTATAGCAGCAACTACGACTCCACCCACCTGTCATTGCGAGGATGCGAAGCAGGCGATAATCTGGCTTGGTCCAGACGACTGGACAGTGGCAGTGATGACTCCGGCATCAACATCTTCGGGGCCAAGAGATTACCGCGTCGGCGGAGCCTCCTCGCAATGACGGGCGGGGTGAAGCAGTTGCCGTTTATCGAGGGAAAGTCTGTACCTTTTGTCATTCCCGCGGAGGCGGGAATCACCGCGTTAACATGCTTAGCCCAAGTCGGGACTGACTCCGTAGCATTTCCAGTCGAATGTGCCAGTTTCCCGAAGCAGGAGCCTCGGTGTATGCATTCCCACGCAGAGGCCGTAGCACGGCAGGCAATAGGGAACGAGGGTCACTACCATGTTCAGCCTCGATAGTCTGCGCTGCCTCTGTGCCGTAGTGGAAACCGGGAACTTCCGTCTCGCAGCGGAGCGGGTTCACCGTTCCCAGCCCGCAGTGAGCCAGCAACTCAAGAAGATGGAGCAGGAGGCAGGGCAGCCGCTGCTGGAACGAAAAACAGGCAAACTCACAGAGGCCGGAGAAATCGTCTATACCCGTGCGCGCCGCATGCTCCTCGACATGGACAATCTGGCCGACGAGATGCGGGACCTGAACACCGAGGGCAGTACCACCCTTCGTGTGGGCACCAGCGATACCACAGCCCTTTACGTCCTTCCCATCCATGTACGTCGTTTTATGAAGGAACACCCCCAGACCCGCCTGACGCTCATCAGCCGTAGTTCCAATGCCATAACCGGGCAAGTGGTGAAGGGTGAAGTGGATTTAGGCATTGTTACCCTGCCACAGGAACATGCCGAGCTGGAGGTGCAGGAACTCTTCCAACAGCAACTGGTGCTGGTACTGCCTGTTCATCATGCGCTTGCGAAACGACGCAGCATACAGCTCAAGGACCTCGACAAAATTCCCATGCTCCAACTCGACCCGACCACACAGACAGGCAGTCTGTTGGAAGCCTTTTTTGCACGACACAACTTCGCACCCCAGGCCGCCATCGACAGCGGATCCTTTGAAGTGATTAAGCGCTATATTAAGGAAGGTGCAGGGGTCGCTTTTCTGCCCCAGGAGGCCCTCACCGAGGAGGACCACACGCTCACAACCATACCCATGGCGGGATTGCCTACGGTGCCCATAGGTGCTATCTGGCGTAAGGGGGCCTATCAATCGCGGGTAGTGCAAGATTTTCTGGCCCAACTACAACGTGGAGAGGGGCGAGACAAATGAGTTGGTTGCGATTCTTTTTACCCATGCTCTTGCTGAACCTGTTGGTCGATGTGCCCCGGGGCGAGCCAGAACCCTGGCTCAAACGCTATGGCCGAAATGCATGTCGCCTGGGTATGCTCATCCTGCTTATATCCTTCCTGGGGCGAAAGCTGTCCCTGGGCAGCCTGGGTCTGGGACTCTTTGGTGTGGGCCTCATTCTATACCTCATCAGTACACGCCTCGTGCATGGCAAGACACAAAAAAACCGGAGTGATGATCACTCCGGTTGATAAGACGATATTCGGTTATCGCGTAATACCCAGGCGCGCTTCCACTTCATTGATTTTGTTTTTAGCATGTTGGAAGGCCGCGTCATCCAGGGGGGTAGGGTCCGTAGCATAGGGGTTACTGTGCATGGAACGATGATAGAGGCCCAGCGGGAAGCCCTGCTCAATGGCCCATTTCTTGTAAAAGTCCTGGGGGTTGGAGCAGGCATAGACCAATTCATTGACCGCATCCTGCGCTGCCAGTGTACCCTCACGATCACCCGCTTCAAAGCATTCCTGAACCTTGGAAATAACTTGGGGATTTAACGTGCTGCCCTGTCCGATGACCGCTTGGGAACCGGCATAGAGGCCCAGTGCCCAGATGGTTTCCGCACCGATGATGTATTTAAAATCTTTGTTTTTTACGGCGCGGATAAGATTAAAGACATATTCCCCATCCGCGTAGGATGCCTTGGCGCCGACGAGATTATCGATGTCCGCCAGTTCCGCGATGAGTTCCCGTGTGAGCATGTACTCTTTAAGCGTGCCCGGTGGCTGATACATGAATACGGGGAGGTCTACCCCAGCGCACAGCGTCGTGAAGTAGCGTTTTACCAGATCCGCCGGGCTTTCCCCGTCTGCAGGGACCAATGCTTCCGGCATGGTATAAACCACCCCGG
>CALAXS010000232.1 GCA_937895305.1 uncultured bacterium | reverse complement strand
CAAACGACAGATAGATAGAACACTTAAGTCGTTGGGGCGTGATGACTTAGTTGGTCAATTCTAGTCCCCTAAAGCTTTTTCGTCATTCTGCCGATAAATCCCTTAGCGACGGACACGGCCCCTTGGGCCGAAAAAAATTAAGGGATAGATCATGGTAAATGCATTGGGAAGTGCATCGGGATATGGGACGGAAAGCCTGCGCATTCAGCAGACACAAACCACCCAGAAATCCGTGCATATCGACTACAAAAAAGACGTGGTGAACATTGGCGGTAACTCCAAACTCAGCGTAAATGATACGATGAATATGGTGTATGAGCGAGCCATGGACAAGCTCAAGGCGGTGGTGGACGCAGCACGAGGTGAGCTGGGACTTGCAGAGAATGTGTCGCTGGACACCTCGCCCGATGCGACGGCAAACCGCATTGCAGACTTCGCTCTCAACTTCTTTGCACAGTATGCGGAAAACAATGACCTGGCCAATGACGAAGAAGGCCGTCAGCAGTTCGTCGATTTCATCGGTGCTGCCATCACCCAGGGCATCGACGAAGCACGCGGGATTCTGGATTCACTCCAGGCCCTGAATGGCGATACGTCCTCCAACATCGACAGCACCGCCAGCACCATCCAGCAACGTCTGGATGACTTTGTACTCAACGGGTAATCAGAAGTCTACAAATTAATAATTTGCTCACCGACGTTTCATTGAGACGTCGGTTTTTTATTTACGCATCGCCACCACATCGTCCACATAAAACGTAGCGGATGCTACCGGGTCATCGCCACCCTTCAACGGTTTGTGCGGTTTCTCATTGTCCGTTTCCCGCTTGGGCAGGTCACGAAAAGGCCCCGTGCGGAAGGATAGACGCTCTACCGACTTCACCGCCTCCGCCAGTTGCGCATCCTCCAGTACCTTCTCCCCGTTTATCATTACGCTATATAAGCCATAGGGCGTCGCGTCTACCTCAAGCACAATGTCGTACCACGTATCCGCTTCATAAGCCTGGAGCACCTTTTCCTCCGCCCCATCCAACGCCTTAATCTGTCCGTCGACATCAAAACGCAGCCGTACCGGACGACTCCCGAATCGATCCATCACATCAATTTCCAGAAGGCCGTTATCCGTCTGTGCTGTAGAAACCCGAAAGCTTGCCTTCAGCGCAGTGCCTTCCTGGACTATCCGCACCGCCCTTGCATAATCATAGGGATCCCTGTCCTGCAACCGGATGCTGTGATTCCCGGCATCATCCACCCCGATATCCGCAGGTGTCCATTGACCGGAATAGATATTCCAGTCGCTGATAATGCCACCGGGCTCCATAGCCTCAAAGTCGTCCTCCACATCCCCCTCCACCGCATAACGAATAGGCAGGGGGACACGACTCACCCAGATATCTTCCTTGTTCACGCTGTAGGTAACCCACATATCCTCACCGGGCGGATTACCATTCCCCTCCATAATCCCGCGCACATAGCAAGGCCCATAATCCTTCCAACGCCCAAAGAATCGGCGAGGGGGAACTTCACAGTGTACCAATAGCATATCGTCGTACATCACACCATCATCACTACTAATCACAATCAGCGGGTATCGGTGCTCATTGTGTACCGTGGGGTTATACAGAATGGCATACCGCCCATCATCCGTTTTCTGGCCCCATTGCTTACCCCCTGCCATGGTGAAGGTAGACAGCTTTACCGGATCTGAAAATGTATCCCCCCCATCAAAAGAAAGGGCAGCATGCGACCACTTATAGAGGCCCACGATAACTCCATCGGGACGGTAGTAATAATTAAACGCCTCTGGCGCATCTTCCCCCGGCGAGCCGGGCTTGCCGTCGAAAAAGCCATCCAATCCACGGTCCTCATCCATCCACTGTCGACGTTTCAATTTATCGTTCAACATAGCTTCACAGGCTTCCTTGAAACCAGCATCTTCAGAATCGGTGTAAAAAGGATAGCTCGTATTGGTCGCATTCCAGTCCGCGTGACTGGTGTAGCGAATGAAGTAGATTGGCCCAAAGCTGCCGTCCTTATAGGCTTCTCGTACCACGCGGCCGATGCCCCCCTTCTCAAAAGGATCCTCCGCATGACCATAAAAGGCCAGCAACAACAAACGACCATTGGGTGCCGTAAAAAAGCCCATGCGCTGGTGCATCATATAGCCCCGTGCACCCTTGGCAAGTTCCACCCCCTTCGGTGGCTCATAGTGGGGAAAGACCACCATGGGCTGGCTCCAGGTTAATCCATCATCGGAAGTCGCCAACAGTGTATGCCCCGGTTCGATGTGCTCATCCTGGGGATTACTCAGATACTCCAGATAAAAGCGATCATTCCAATACGCCAGTGTAGGTGCATGGTTATAGGTCCATCCA
>CALAXS010000231.1 GCA_937895305.1 uncultured bacterium | reverse complement strand
TAAAGAGGACATATACCCATGGTCAAGCCTCCAGATAATCTTACCGGGTTCGATGTGGCGACATTCAGCATGGGAATTTATCTGCTGAGCAGCTGTCATATTGATATACGGGTTACTTGATACGCTGGCGACGTTCCATGAGTTCCTTGAAGGTTGTCAGGATAATGCCCTCTTCCGCGATCACCCGTTTGACCTCGTCACTAAGTACCATCTCAAGTTCAGCTTCACGTTTACCGCCCGAGGCGGAAATCGCGTGGAAATTCTCGCCGGGGCGCGTGCCATGTAAAATTATCTCGGTGATGCCCGGTTTCAGATTGTGGAGGTTCTCGATCAAAGCTTTTACCATCTCATCCGGGTCGCTCGTGTTAGCGGTAGATGTCAAAAGGTGGTCAAGCACAGGCAGACCTCCCTCCCACACTACCTTCGCAGCATCTTGAAGGCGTTTCCGCAGGGCCGGGTCGCTCGTTTCCGCACCTTCCCCATCACCACTGACTATCAGAATGGGAATCTGTTTTTCTATACCCACTTTGACGTAGCGCTCAAAGAACGCTGGAGAGTAAAAAAGCGTCCCCATGTGGGAATCAAGATGGGTGAAGGGCAACCCGATTTTCTCCGCCAACGCAATCTGTGCACGAATCTCCGTTTCCACTTCGTCAGCCGTCGCATGCTTCATGGTCTGCTGGACCCCGTGATGCATATACCCCTCACTATCCACCAACCCCGGCACCACAGACTGTCCGGCCACAGGTCCCCACCGATACTGTTTCCATTCCGAGGTCAGGGTAAGATGTAGCCCGTTATCAATACCAGGATGTTCCACAAGGTAGTCGCGCCATTCCAGCACCCAGGGGCAAGGCATCATGGTGCTGCATGAGCTCAGAAATCCCTTCGCAAATCCCTCGATGGTACCGAGGTTGCTCTCATGAGACATGCCCACATCGTCATTGTGAAGAATCAACATGCGATCATCAGCACCCCACCCCAGTCGCTCGCCATAGGTTGTATTTTCCGCCTGGGCCAAGCCTGCCATAGCTGTGATGAGCAGTAGAGCGATACCAAATTGATACAAGTTTTTCATGGGTCTGTTTCCTTTTCTATCGTTAGAGTACTACCTAGTGTGCGTTTAATGGGTGACTTCCGTCAAGGTGGCGATTATCGTGTATACAGATACAAAAAACTGGACTCGTTGGAAGCGCCAGGTCAAGGGGCCATAACGGAAAATCGTTCTTGAATCCGGCAACGATTATCTCTATGATGGAGGAGAAGATGGTGGTGATGGGTGCAAACAGAATCCATTCGGGAAATCTTGAATATAAAGTACCACAAGATGAGGGGAATTACTTCCATGAGAACTTTAACCGCTGGCTTTACAGCCCTGATTTTGATGACAATTTCCGCGGTCGCGGCGGATTGGCCTCAGTTCCAGGGGCCAAACCGTGATGGCACTTCTCCGGAAACGGGCATTGCCCGTGATTGGCCTGTTGAAGGGCCGAAGGAGCTGTGGTCCGTAAGGCTATCGCCAGGCTATGGCGGCCCGGCTATTCACAGCGGCGAAGTTTTTCTGCTCGACCGTGAAAAACATACCACGGACATTCTTCGATGCATTGATCTCGAAAGTGGCAAAGAGCGGTGGACTTTTGAACATGAGTCACCCGGTAGCACGGGCCACCCAGGTTCACGTACACCACCAACAGTGGATGATGAAGCCGTCTATGTTGTGGGTTTGATGGGTGACTTTTATTGTGTTGATCGCAAGTCCCATACCTTGCGGTGGCATATAAACCTTGTGATGGACTATGGGGTTAAATTGCCGAATTGGGGCATTGCGCAAGCGCCCTTGCTCTATGAGAATCTTGTCATTGTGGCACCTCAAGCCGATGATGCGTACTTAGTCGCTTTCGACAAAAAGACAGGCAAAGAGGTTTGGAAATCAGAAGGCCTTGGCCTTCCTGGATATGCTAGTCCGTCCATTGTCACGCTCGGCGGTGTGCAGCAGGTGGTGGTGCTGAGCGCAAGCACGAAAGATGGTGACAGCA
>CALAXS010000230.1 GCA_937895305.1 uncultured bacterium | reverse complement strand
TGTTCGGGCAGACACGCCGAGGATGCGGGGGCTTTGTGCATGGTTAAGATTGAGGCAACTGGCATCGTCGCCTTCGCGCACCTTGATGGCGGTACCGGAAACAGCCGTGCCCTCGAATTGTGCGAAGAGGTCGTCTTGCACCGGGAAGGTGGATTCGGCCAGAAGCGTGAACCCGCCTGTACCCGACGCACGCAGGTGAGCGGTGGCGTGGAGGTCTTCCTGCATGGCGGCGACGGCGAAGACCATAAAACAACCGCAAGCGAGGAGACCGACGACGACGAGGCTACGACCGGGACGGCGTGCGATGTTCTGAATGGCGAGGGTGCGGGTGGTGAAATTAGCGACGCTGTGGGGGGCGTTGGCCTTGAAGAGGAGGTGTCGAACAAGGCCCAGGCCTGAGATTAGCAAAAGTGCCCCGGCCATGAAGAAGGGCATCATCAACTGGACCGTGCCCATAACTTGCGATGCGACAATAATGAGCAGTGCCAGCACGATACCGCCTATGGCGATATAGAAGCTGAGCTTGTGGCTCTTTGCTGTCTTTTGGGTGGATTGGCTTTGCATGAAATCCATGGAGAGGAGGTCGCGGGTAGCGTGGTTAAACTGACGACGCATGGTCAACATCATGGCAACGAGGGCGCTGATGAGGCTGAGTAGTGCACCAAGGACTATGGTCGTGAGAGTGCCATGGTAGAGGAGGGTCGCGGAGGCGACGGCCCCTTGCCAGTAATTGCTGAGTCCATAGATGAGGGCCTGGGTATAGAGTACGCCCAGGCCAATACCCGCGACGGCGCCGACAAGGGCGACCACGAATCCTTCGCTGAGCCAGAGTCGTTTGATGGACCTGGGACGAAAACCGACCGCGAGGAGGGTGCCCATTTCTCGGGCGCGTTGTTGTACGCCAAAACTGAAGAGGAGGCCCGTGAGCATGAGCACAGCGATGATGAGGAAGAAGCTCATGCCGATAAAGAGGCCGCCGAAGTCCATGGCTTCGTTCACCGCCTGTAAGGCCTGGTCGTGAACGGGTTGGGCGGTAAAGCCTGCGGCCTTGGGGTCCATCTCTTTCGCCAGTGCTTGCCCGATTTCTGCTGCGGTGGTGTCGTCGCCCGGATAGCGGATAGCGGTGGTATCACCAAATCGATTGGACCATAGGGCCTTTGCCGTAGCGTAGGATACGATGGCCTTGGGGGTCTGGCCGTAGTTGTCCCAGTATTCTTCATTGGCCTCGTCGTTAAGGACTTCCTCGTCCATGGGAATGCCTACATCCCAGTCAGCGCAACTTTCTACATCGCTGAGACCGGGGAAAGTGGGGGTCAAGTCCTGTTCTATTTTTAGCGCGTCCATCTCAAGAATACTGTGGACGGTGAAGGTGTGCTGTCTGTTAATGAAATCGCCTTCGGGCTGTAGCTCGGCGTAGTCCATGGTGACACTATCACCGACTTCTGCGTTGAGTTGCGTAGCGAGCCAGCGGTTGATGGCCACTTCGTTGTCGGCCAGGGGCTTGGGCCCGGAACCGCCCACGACGAAGGAGTAGGGCGTGGATAGTTCATTGTGTGTGATGGAATTGACAAGATAGGTCAGGGTCGGCTTTGCATCCGGGATGGTCGCTGCGACACGAGCGATTTCTGCACCGATGAAAACGCCATCCGATTCGAGCTGTACTACGCCACTTTCATGGGCGCGGAGTCGTGCGCCCACGTATCGAATGTCCCATAGTTCTTTAATAGCCTGGTCGATGTCGGCGGTGTCAGTGCCTGGACCCATGAGCGCCATGTTGACGCGCTGCTCCATCTCCACTTGCTCTTGCAGCCAATCACGATTTACAAAGGCGTTGTAGGGGGGCACCTGGCTGGGCGATAAACTGAAGCGACCCAGTTGGGTGTCGGTCACGATTTTAGTCACAGTGTAGCGGCGACGTTTGGAGCGTTCTTCACTGCTCCAGGACAGGGGCGCGTCGCGCGACATGAGCGAAGGCTTGGCAACACGGAGAGATACCGTGTCGCCCTCTACCACGCTGAGTGCTGTCGCCAGCTTTGCGTTAAGCGCACATTCGTTGGGTCCCAGTTCCAGCGCGGGGTCATCACCAAAGGACCAGAAGTCGGATTGGACCCCGTAGACTTCAACAAGATTTACTTGAATGCGCTCGTCTGCGGTAGCGCCGGGATTGATGGCCATACCGCGCAGGTGCAAGACCCCTGCAACGGTAGTGTCGAGGTTCTCGGCCAGCTTTTCGGTGAGTCCCTGGTCGAAGTACTGGGTCCGCGTGGAGATAGCGTGTTCCATGGTGCCCAGGCGCATCATGGCGAAGGTGCGCAGTGAGTAGTCAACGGAATCGCCCACAAGCAAGGCCCCGGTAAGTACGGCGGAGGCGAGCATGGCCCCGGCCAGCACACCGAGGTGGGTGCGCCAGTAGTAGCGAAGACTCCGACTGAGGAGGGCGTACATCAGACATCGCCCCCGGTGTAGTCACTTAATACGCCATCGTCGAGACGATAAACGCGCTCCATTTTTTGCGCTACGGACAGGGCATGGGTCACTACGATGAGAGTCATACCTTCGTCGCGGTTCAGGTCGAGGAGTAAATCAGTGAGCGCGATGGCACCGGAACGACTGAGGGAACCCGTGGGTTCGTCGGCAAGCAAAAGTCGGGGCTTGTTGATAAGCGCACGAACCACGGCAACGCGCTGGCATTCGCCCCCGGACAGTTTTCCGGGCATATCGTTGGCACGGTCGGCGAGACCCACCCGGTCGAGGAGTTGCATGGCCCGGTCACGAAACGCGGCATCGGTCTTGGTGACCAAGGTGGGGATGAGTACGTTTTCGAGTACCGTGCATTGGGGCAAGAGGTGGTGGGCCTGAAAGATAAAGCCGACGGAGGTGTTGCGGAAGCGGGCGAGATCTTCTTCGTTGAGTCCGGCTATATTTTTTCCGCCGAAGGTGCATGAACCGTTGTCCGGTTTGTCGAGTGCGCCGATGATATTCAGCAGGGTACTCTTGCCACAGCCGGATGGCCCCACGATAGCCACGCTATCGCCTGTGTTGATGGACAGGCTCACACCATTGAGGACGGAGGCGGATTCATAGCATCGGTTTATGTCTTTGAGTTCGAGAATTGCAGTTGCTTCTGCCATGGCCTATTCCTTCGTGGGTGCGGGGTTGCCAAATGCGGTTATGGTTCCATCGTCGGCCCCAACCACTATCATACCGTTTATGAGT
>CALAXS010000229.1 GCA_937895305.1 uncultured bacterium | reverse complement strand
TATATTCTATTCTCATCGACCTGACCCCGATACGCCACTGGAGGAAACCCTCGGCGCTCTGGATCAAATTGTGCGTCAGGGCAAGGCACTCTATGCGGGGATAAGCAATTATCGTGGCGCACTCTTCGTTGAAGCTATGGAGCTAGTCAAGAAAATGGGTTGGAGTCCCATCGTGATTCATCAACCAAACTACAATATGTTTGATCGCTGGATAGAAAATGACTTACTGGATCATACGGACCGATACGGTACGGGCGTTATCGTATTTTCTCCCCTGGCCCAGGGATTACTGACTTCGAAATACCTGGACACCAATATCCCTATACCGGAAAATTCGCGTGCCGCAGATCCAGCGGGTTACCTCAAGCCTGACCAGATTACACCGGAAAAGATTGAAAAGGTTCGCCAGTTAAACGACCTCGCCGAAAAACGAGGACAAAGCATGGCGCAATTGGCTATCGCCTGGACCCTGCGTAATAATCGCGTGACCAGTGCGTTGATTGGTGCACGGAATAGCCAACAACTTCGTGACAGTGTTGGCGCACTGGAGAATCTGGAATTTAGTGGCGAAGAAATTAATACCATCGAGACAATCCTGAAAGCTTAACCATGAATTCAATACACACCCGTTCGACGAAAAGGAACCCTGATGATGCTCAAGTACCACCTGCTCGCCCTGACACTCCTCCTCAGTAGTGCAACCATGGCCCTCGACGTTACAGAAGTCTTCGATGCGGTTGAGCATGGCGAAGTCACCAGCCCCGATGGCGTAAAAATACACTACGCAGAAATCGGCGAAGGCCCCCTCGTCATTATGGTCCATGGCTTCCCCGACTACTGGTACTCCTGGCGCTACCAGATTGCCGCCCTCGCAGACGACTACCATGTCGTTGCCATCGATACCCGCGGTTATAATCTGAGCGACAAACCCAAAGGCGGCGCAGCCTATAGCGGCGAGAAAATTATCGGTGACCTCATCAACGTCATCTCCACCCTGGGTGAAGGCAAACCTGTCACCCTTATGGGCCACGACTGGGGCGGTGCATTCAGCTGGACCGTCGCCATGCTGGCCCCGCAGTTGGTCGAACGTCTCGTCATCTTCAACCTGCCCCACCCCAACGGATTCAGCCGCGAACTGGCCAACAACAAAGTACAACAGGAAATGAGTGACTACGCCCGCGAGTTTCAAAAGCCGGGTAGCGAAGAAAAAATCAATCCGGAAATCCTCGCCGACTTCTTCCGTAAAGGCCCACGCACCCCCATCGACCGCGAACGCTACATCACCGCCATGGAAAACTCAGACATGAAAGCGCTCATGGCCTACTACAAGGCCGGCTATCCCCGTCCTCCCTATAAATACGGTGGGGGAGAGGGTACCCCGAAAGTGAAAGTCCCCGTTCTCCAGTTTCACGGCATCGACGACCCCGCCATTCTTACAGACGGCGTGAACAGTACCTGGGAATGGATGGACGCACCCTGGACCCTCGTAACCGTCCCCAACGCCGGACACTGGGTCCACCACGACCAGTCCGAACTCGTCAACAAGGCCCTCGTGGATTGGCTAAAGTAGTTTGTTTACGAACACCACTCCTCTTGTCATTCCTAACTGTGCAGACGGGAATCTCCGCGTTTACATTACTAACTCAAGTCCCATGTATTAATGTCATTTTACGCGCACACCAAACTAAAATAAGTATGGGATAACTCTTGTAGTTTCAGTGGAATTTTGGAGATTCGTCCATGACCCCTCGTTCCCGAAAAGCCATCACGCCCAAAATGGCCCAGGCACTGGAAGCATTGTACCTGCGCTACAATCGCCCGGAATACATCGACCCCGATCCCCTGGCACCGACGAAGGACTATGCCCATTCCCACGACCAGGAAGTGGCTGGCCTCATCGCCGCCAGCCTCGCATTCGGCAACGTAAAAACCATCCTTAAAAGTATCGATGCCGTCCTGCGCTACTTCCCCAATCCCGCAGCCGATCTGCGCACCGCCACTACATGCACCCTGAAAAAACGCCTGCGCGGATTTCGTCATCGCTATACCGACGAAACCGACATGCTCCACCTTCTCCAGGGCATCCAACAGGTGTTGAATCAATACGACAGCCTCGGACATGCTTTTCAATTGCAGATTAACGACGATGACGCATCGCTGAACAACGCACTGCAACGCTGGCGCGCGCTCCTCATGAAACCCTGCAAACGACCTGGCAATTACCTGCTCCCCGACCCCGCCAAGACCAGCGCCTGTAAACGGCTCCACATGTATCTCCGCTGGATGGTACGCAACGACGCTGTTGACCCCGGCCCCTGGTCCACCCACGTTTCCGCCGCCAAACTCCTCTACCCCATGGATACCCACATGCACCGCATCGCCACCTGCCTCGGCATCACCAAACGAAAATGCGCCGACAGATGTTGCGCCGAAGAAGTGACCGCCCAATTCGCACGCGTCGCGCCCCACGACCCCGTCCGCTACGACTTCTGTCTCACCCGCCTCGGCATCCGTAAAGACACCGACCTCAACGCATTTCTCATCCAATGCGGTAAACGGGTTTCGAAGAATTAGCCCCTACTGCGGACACCCCCATCGAATCTCCTCTGTGAGGAAGGAGCGGCCATGACAGCAAAATCTGTATTGAACTCGTCATTGGGTGTCTCCATAATACTGAATAACGTGCCCATGGTGGTTATGGGCACCCGTATGGGAGTTGTCGGATGAATCTCTTAGCGAGGGAAAAATACTACATCTTCTGTATTCTTCTCGTTGGTGCAGGATCCGTTGTTCTTTTCTACTATTTCGTCATTCATGAAAATGCCGCCAAGCGAATGACGTTTGAGATTGCTACGCTTGAGGGTATTGATCCAAACCAGGCAGAACCGGTTGATGAAGAAACACTCGCCCTGAATCCACTGCGTAAAGAGGCAGGACTAGTAGAAATCTCAACGGACTGGGAAATCGCCCGGTCCCGTTTTCTCCCCAGTCATGGATTTGCGGACCTTGTTGTGCTGAATGAATACTGTATTCCCGTCAAGATTATTGAAACAGGAAAAGGCTGGTTCGCCGACAGTCCGAAGCGCTATAGCGTTACAGAATACGATCTTGTCGATGAGAAACGTCATGGTCGTGCGGCGAAGTGGCTGGGAAAACCTGAAAGACTGTACACCGTTCAGACCTATCAAAGCGGTGTTCTCAATGGACCCACCATTTACTATTCCGAAGACGGAAAAGAAATCTGTCGGTGCGAATTCCTTGATGGAAAACCATGGACGGGGCGGGCCCTGCAAAGGGGTTTATTCGATTCGCTGCAATCAGATGTCTCCTACAAAAATGGACAATTGCATGGCGAAGAAAAGTCCTTCGAAGAAGGTAAGCTTGATCGTCTTCGCACGTTCAAAAACGGGAACCCCGACGGTCTTCAACAGCAGTACCAAAAAGGCCAGTTGAGGAGTGAAAGAGTTATAGAAAACGGCCTTCTTAAAAAATTCACCTCCTGGCACCAAAATGGACAATTGCAGTGGCAAGAGAAATACGATCATGAGGGCAAGAGAGACGGGATTAGATGGGGGTGGGATGAATCGGGCGTGCTTACAACCGAAGAAAACTACGTCCATGGGAAAAAGAGTGGTCCGCTATGGCTCAAGGGGCGGAATGCAATGCGGCGCTTTGGGGGTGAAGACCTTCTCAACGGGGAATCAGGCAAAGATAAATCTGAACGCAGAGAAGCCATAGAGAAGAAGTAAACTTGGGGATAGGCACGACCTCTGGCCCACGACCTACTGGCGTTTATGGTCTGACCCTATCATCCATGGTATCCACATGCGTGTGCTGGAACATATCAAGGTATGCGTAGAGAACG
>CALAXS010000228.1 GCA_937895305.1 uncultured bacterium | reverse complement strand
GCTCATGAGTCGCTCCCCATATAATGATGGCTTTACTCTGGTTGAAGTGCTCACCGCTCTCGCCATTCTCGGTCTTTCCCTTTTCGTATTGCTCAATGGCCACCTCAATGCCATGACCTTGCAAGAGACTATCTATCAAGTCACGACCCAACGGCAACTGCTGGAGGCCGCGGTGGGTAAGGCGGAAGTGGAAGTGCTCCTCGGTTCCACCTCGGGTGGCGGCGATTTCGGGGAGCGTTACCCTGACTTCAGCTGGTCCTTTGAAGCCACCAGCCAATCCGACTACGAAGAAGTAAAATACTATCGTGTCACCGTCACCCTCTTCGACGAACTCTCTGAAGAAGCGCCGGAAACCATCACCTTCCTCTATTACAATAACAATCCCGATTTTGATGAAGGGGGTATGTTCAGCGGGAGTGGCACACAATGACGCATGGGTATAACGAAAAATACCGACACGGATTCACCCTGCTCGAAGTGCTCATTGCCGTTACCATTCTCGTGATGATGACCGGTATGGTTTATGCCTCATTGAGTGCGGTCGTTAACGCGACTACAGCCGCCCGTGAAACAGCAGAGCACCTTCGCTATCGGCAGTACATCACCCGCAACCTCAACGAGAACATGACCGCTATCTATGCCGACGCAGGGGTTACCCGAACGCCCTATACCCTCGAAGGTATAGACGAAGAAGGCCCCCTCGGCCCCGCAGACAGCCTCTCCTTTGTATCCAGCCTGCCCATGCCCGGTGCTCTCGCTTTGCCCGGTATGATGAAAAGGGTGACCTACGAAGTGGTGGACGCGTCCTCGGAAGAAGAAGGTACCTTCGGCGGACTGAGTATCGACCAGGGTGCCGCAGGCGAGAAGAACCAGGTTTTTCTACAAATAACCGAAGCGCCTCTTATCCTCGGTGAGCCGACGGATGACTACACGACCAGTTATGAAAATGTCGACGAGACCATTCGCCAGCGTCGCGTCCCCATTCGCTCCATGGATATTCACTACTACGATTTTAGTACGGAAGACTGGGTTGATGAATGGAATTCCATCGACGAACTCCGCATGCCCTGGGCCATACGTTTTATAATCCACCTGGCCCGTACCGATGAAGTACTGGACGAAGAATTTGCCTCGGGTATGAATGTGGGCGACGCGCCCGACATCGACCTTTCCTTTACCCTGCCCATGAGCGCGGGCACCCTCGAAGATTCCGTCTTCTACGACTTCAACCATTACAGTACCTCAGACCTTGAGGGCAGTGAACTGGATCTGGGGGGGCTGAACCTGTGATGCGAAGGCCCGTAAACCATACCCGGCACCCTCGTGACCAGCGACAGGGTGTGGCCCTTATCCTCGCGCTGCTATTCATCGTGCTGCTAACGACTATCGTGGTGGAGTTCAGCTATGAAACCCAGATAGAAGCCTCTTTCGCCATGAACCAGGGCAGTGACTTCCACGCCTATATCGCCGCGAAAAGCGCCATCGCCCAGGGCATGGCCCTGCTGGCTGAAGATGAATTGGCCATTGATGATCCCCTAAACCCCAACGCAACCTTGCAACAAGCCACCGGCGATCAATTCGATGGTGCCACTGACAACTGGGCGGTGGGCGTCCCCTTCCAGCCCTTGAACCAGGCGACCATGCGCACCACGGTTTCCGATGAATACGGCAAGATTAATCTGAACGCATTGCTTTTCGCTCAGGAAGCCCAGGAGCCAGCGTTCAATGAAGCACTTATAGAATCGTTACGTTTTCTGTTGTTGAATCGCATGTCCGATGCCAGTGGTCTCGATGCAGAACCGGACCAGGTCGATATGATTATCGATGGCATCCTCGATTGGCTTGACTACAACGACGAAGAAGACATGCTTGAAAATGGTGCGGAAAACGATTACTACCTCAGCCTCGAAAATCCGTACCCTTGTAAAAATGGACCCATGGACACCATCGAAGAACTCCTGTTAATTCGGGGCATGACCCCTGAAATTTATTTTGGTGTGGAAACCGAAACGG
>CALAXS010000227.1 GCA_937895305.1 uncultured bacterium | reverse complement strand
TTGGCTTCCGTCGGCAACATCGTCAACGACCTGTACCAGCGACACATCAACCCGCCCCAAAAAAGTTTTGGTCTTTATTCAAATGTTCATGCTTGAATTACATTTTGGCTTTGGCTTTATCGCATATGCATTCAGGGGAGGGTGACGTAGGAACGCAGTGCGCGCCCAATCTTGGCCTACCCCTTAGCCTTAACCCCCTCCAGCATCCCCTCCAACCGCTCCGCCACCTCCGGTTCTTGTGTATACAGGTTTGTCGTCTCGCCGGGGTCTGCGTCCAGGTCGTACAACTGCCCCGGCATATTAGCTTCGGTCTTGTCTCTGGACCAACCGCCGGAACCCTGGCCCTGGATGTATTTCCATTTGCCCTGACGAATAGCGAACATACCGTTGACGGAATGATGGACCAGTGTTTCGCGGATAGGTTGATCCAAATCCTTGCCCAGCAACGCAGGGAGAACATTCTGACTATCCACTGCGACACGTTCAGGCAGGTCATAACCTGTAACGGTAGCGATAGTCGCCATGAGGTCCTGCAAGCCAATCAATTCGCTCGTGTGTTTACCCTTGGGAATCCTGCCCGGCCATTGTGCGATAAAAGGCACCCGATGCCCCCCTTCCCAGATGTCCGCCTTGGTACCACGGTAGATGTGGCTGGGGTTGTGCCCATACTTACGCACTGTGCTCACGCCGCCACTCATGTTGGAACCGTCCCGCCCCGGCGAACCGTTATCGCTGGTAAAGATAAGGAACGTGTTATCCAACTGACCAGACTCTTTGAGTGCTTCCTGAATCTGACCGACTACCCAGTCCACTTCCATGATGAAATCACCATAATGATGGGCTTGGGACTTGCCCTTGAACTGGTCCGTAGGGGCGATGGGCGTATGGGGCGCGGTCAACGGGAAGTAGAGGAAAAATGGTTTGTCGCTGTCTGCCGTGCGAATGTAGTCCACCGCTTTTTCGGTAATGGTGGGCATGACCTGCGTCAGGTCCCAGTCGGGCAGCATCAACCCGGGATTACCAAACATTTCCTTGGGCTTTTCTACGGTGGGGATACCCAGCGTCCGGTCGTTTTCTATAAAGCAATAGGGCGGAAAGTTGGGTACGTCATCGCCGAAATAAATATCGAAGCCCCGCGCCGTCGGTCCGCCACCAATGGGCTTGGTGAAATCTATTTTATGCCCCAGTTTTTCACGAACATCCTTTTGATAAATCCCAGGTTCTATAGCCGACTTAATATCGGTGCCGTCCTTTGTCGACCAGTCCCAGCCCAGATGCCATTTGCCAATACACGCCGTGGCATAGCCCTGCTCCTTGAGCATGGCAGGGAGGGTCAACGTTTCCTCGGCAATCAAGGGGAGGTCCCACGGCCAGAGCACACTCTTCTTCAACGCCGTACGCCAGCAATAGGTCCCTGTCAGGATCCCATACCGCGTGGGCGTACACACTGCGCTCGGTGAATGGGCATCCGTAAAACGCATCCCCTGCGTTGCCATGGCATCAATGTGGGGGGTAGGCACCTTGGATGCCGGGTTCTGCGATGCCACATCCCCATACCCCATATCATCCGCCAGAATAATGATGATGTTAGGACGGGAGGATTCAGCTTGGGCTGTAAAATTGAAGACGCAGAAAAGTGCAGAGCTTAGCGCAAATATTAATAAACTATTTCTCATAAGAGTTGATTGTCTCCGTTATCCGGGGCAGAGTCCCGGTGTATGCGTTCCCACGCAGAGCATGGGAACGATGGGAAAAACGCTCCACCAAATCGTCATTCCTTCCTGCGAAGGGCGCAAGAATGACAATCTTAGCCTTCCAACACCCCATAATCCACAGGCTGATGCTCCCCACCTTCTACATGTCTCCCCAAGATAAAATAGAAATCACTGAGTCGATTCAACAGCTTGAGCATGTGGGTCTCGTTGAACTCAGGCACGGTCGTCTTCAACGTCACCACGCTCCGCTCTACATCGCGGGCCACGGTCGCCAGCACATCGCATTGCGCAGCCAGCACATTGGTCGCGGTAACGAGGAACGACTTGGGCAGGTCAAGACCTGCTTCCATTTGCCCCTGTAGTGTTTCCACTTTTTCGAGATGCGTAGCACCCACCTCACCCGCGCGATACTCCGGCTTTATGCGCTTCGGGTCGTTGAGCTCCGTGCCCATAAGAAAATAAACATGGAGCAACCACAACAGAAACTCAGCGAGTTCCTCCTTATCCCCTTGCGATGATTCCAGCAACTGCAAACGCAGCAGCGCGGTCTGTGCACGCAGGGAATCCAGCTTGCCACAGGCCTCCATGACGGGGTGATCCTTGGGCAGGACTTCACCTGCAATACTCCTCGTCACGCCGCCATCGCCGTTGCCTGTGGTGACCCGTGATTTCATGGTTAGTCCTTTACGTCGATGCCCACCGGGCAGTGATCCGAACCCAGGACATCCCCCAGGATATAGGCGCGGTCAATCTGGTCGATGAAGCCTTCGTTTACGCAGTGGTAATCAATACGCCAGCCGATGTTCCGCGCGCGCGCCTTGGTCCGGTAGGACCACCAGCTATACTCCTCCGCTTCCGGGTTGAGGTGTCGGAAGGTATCCACGTAGCCATTGCCGACGAATGCGGTCATGGCTTCCCGCTCTTCGATGTAGTAACCCGCGTTGTTCTCGTTGTCCTTGGGCCGGGCCAGGTCGATGGGGTGGTGGGCGATATTGAAATCGCCACAAATAATCAGATTTTCGCCATTTTTTACTTTTTTATTGCAAAATTTCGTGACTTCGCCACACCAGTCTACTTTGTAGTCGATGCGTGCACGTTTCGACTGGCTGTTGGGCCAGTAGCCGTTGAGGATGGTGAAGTCGTCAAACTCCAGGACCTGGAGCCGACCTTCATCGTCGAAGCGAGGAACCCCCAGCGTACCCACCTTCTTCGGCTCAAGCCCCTTCTTCACAAAGGTCGCCGTCCCGGCATAACCCTTTTTCTGCGCTGGGTTCCAGTAACTCACATAGCCCTCCGGCTCCAGCACTTCTGGCCCCACGTCGGTGGGTAAAGCGCGACTCTCCTGCAAGCAGAGTATGTCGGGCTGGGCCACCTGTAGCCAGGCAAGAAAGCCATTTTTCACTACGGCGCGGATGCCGTTTACATTCCAGGATAAGATGGTACGCATGGATTCGAATTGCTCCTTAAGCTTGTTAACCGGACTGGAGCATACTGGTTAAAGAGGCATCTTTTCAAAGTGCGATAGGCTTTCAAAGTGAAACACAGCATTTCATTATGAAACACTTTTCAACTATATACTACTCCTCACAAAACATCACAAGCACGGCCTAACTTACTACTGTGTAAGCACATATAAAGCCCAAGGGTGGATTGGCACAGGCCTTGCCTATAGAAGGGCAACGATTGATTAACAATGGCGTCGCAGACGCTTCAAAAGGAGAATGTAAAGATGACTATGCTACTTCACAACCGTGTTGGTAACTTCAATGGCCTGCAGAGTGAGGTGGAGCGTTTCCTCAATGGATGCGCTACCGCTGCACCGCGTGAATCGGTGCAACACAATCCTGTCCGGTATGGGCAGGATGAAAACAATGTCTATGTGGAACTCATTGCGCCGGGGCTGTCGTCCGACGGCTTCCAGGTGGAGATGGAGGAAAACGTGTTGAGTATCAAGGCCAAGGCAGCAGAAAGCAAAGAAGACGGCATCAAGTGGCAACAGAAATGTTACTGCGTCGATGAGGTGGATCAGAAGATTCGGATTCGCCAACCCATCGAACAAGACAAGATTACGGCCCAGTATGAGCAGGGTGTCCTGCGCGTCACCCTGCCGCTGGCGCCGAGTTCTAAACCGCAACGCATTACCGTGAACTAAGTCCCGCAACCGGGTTAACAAATCTAACGTAATGCAATCCCTCCCCCCGGGAGACCCGCTGTTGTATCGTCCTCGACAGCGCTCTTCTGGGGGCTTTTGCATTTTGGGCGACCCTTCCCGGTGAGCCCCTGCCTGCGCAGGGGGGATAGGAGATGCAGGGGGTTGTAAGTGCTCACTAATTCGCTGATAAAACAAGTGGTAGCATTTAAGTCAACATTATCACTTCATTGGGCACCATAGATGTCATCCTCGCGAACGCGGGGATCCAAGTACATGACCAGGGCATCGTTGCATGGTCTCCTGGATTCCAGCTTTCGCTGGAATGACGGTGTGTGTGAAAATTCTAAAAGATATATTTATTTTGTCAGCTATTAAGTGAACATCTACAGGCATGACAGGGGAAAAGCGTTTGGAACAAGTTACTTTCGCGATAGCATTCCACTCTGGCGCAACAGGAACAGAGCCAACATCAACAGGCCGAGGATAAGGAGATCAGCCCCTTGAGAAGGGGACTTGGTCAAGGGACCACAGAAAATGGGGATTTCTCCGGTTTCCTTACAAAGTACTTGTTCGCGGTCTTCCAAACCGGGAAAGGTCAGGGTGGTA
>CALAXS010000226.1 GCA_937895305.1 uncultured bacterium | reverse complement strand
GAAGCGGAAAGGGCAAAGGTAAGCGTGAGGGGAAGGTACTTCATAAACTCGCCCCAAATCCCGGGCCAGAAGAACATGGGCGAGAAAGCGGCGATGGTCGTGAGGGTCGAGGCAAATATGGGCCAGGCCACTTCGGCAGCGCCCTGCTTGGCCGCTTCGACTTTGGGCATCCCGGACTGAACGTGACGGAAAATATTTTCCACGACTACGATGCCGTTGTCGACGAGCATACCCAGTGCCAGGATGAGACTGAAGAGGACCACCATGTTCATAGAGGTGCCGGTAACGGATAATGCCACAAAGGTCATGAGCATGGAGATGGGAATGGCCATGGCCACAAAAATCGCGTTGGAAAAACCGAGGAAAAGAAAAATAACTATCAATACGAGAATGAGGCCACTCAGGATGGAGTTTTCCAGTTCCGCGACCATTTCGCGAATGTCCTGGGACTCGTCCATTGTCACCTGGATATTTACACCACCCAGCATATTCTGCTGTGCCACTTCACAAAGGGCGCGCACTTCGTCTGCCACGTGGATAATGTTTTCACCTGAGCGCTTGGTTACGGTGAGGGTCACGGCTTCAATACCGTCGAGGCGAGACTTTGTAGCAACATCCTTGAAGTCATCACGAATCACCGCGATGTCGCGCATATATACGATACCGTCGTCATTGGCCTTGACCACGAGATTTTCAATTTCTTCGGGGGAGCTGAATTCACCGGGTACACGAATCAGGTACTTGGCTTCGCCGAGTTCCATGGAACCCGCGGGGGTGTTCACATTTTCAACCTGGGCGAGTTGAACCAGATCGATCATACTGATGCCATATTCTCTTGCCAGGTCCGGGTCAACAATAATCTGAATTTCGCGTTCAATCCCGCCAATAATATCGACTTCGAGTACACCCTTGATGGCTTCGAGATCGTCTTCCAGGTTTTCCGCCAATTGATTGAGAATGGGCAAGCCCACATCCCCCGTTAGGGAGAGGAACATGATGGGAAACTCGGAAAAGTTGATTTCACTAATGGCTGGGTCTTCAGCGTCCGGGGGTAAATCAGGCTTCGCCTGATCCACTTTATCCCGGACCTTCTGCATCGCCGTATCAATATCCACATCGGGGGTGAATTCAATGGTGATGCTGGAAATACTCTCTGCACTGAAGGAGGCTATTTCATCGACTCCGGCGATACCCGTCAGCTTGCGTTCTATAGGTATGGTTACGAGGGTTTCAATATCGGTGGGTGCTACGCCATCGTAGATCGTGGTCACAATAATAAGTGGAATCACGATCTCGGGATAGTTTTCGCGTGGGAGGTCGTTGTAGCTTACTGTGCCTGTTACCAGGATCAGGATGAGCAGCACAATGACTGTAGTGCTGCGAACAACGGCCATTTCCGTTATTTTCATTCAGCAGCTCCGGGAATCACCTCGACGAGTTGGCCGTCCCGCAATTCGCGTTGACCTTTGACGATGAGGTGTTCACCAACCTCAAGGCCGGATGAGACGTGGACCATGCTGCCCTGGAGACCCGCCACTTCGATGGCGCGCCAGTGGGCAACGCCCTCTTGCTCTACTACGGCAAAGCGTTGGTTTTCCATGGCCAGCACACTATAGATAGGTACGACAATGGCATCTTCAAAATGCTGGCGGACCAGCGTCGCGCGGATGGTCATGCCGGGCTTTAACTTGGCATTGCTGTTGTCCACTTCAATTTCGACCGGAAAGGTCCGTGTCGCGCGATCAGCCGATGGATTGATGCGGTATATGGTCCCGGTAAAGGAGCTGTCGGGTAAGGCTTCCAGTTGAAGGTCCACTTTATCGCCTTCTGAGAAAAAGACGATGTCCCGCTCGGGTATGGGCACGATGGCCTTGAGTTTGTCCAGTTGGATAATGCGGAGTAACTCGGTACCAAAATCTACGAATTCATTTTCTTCACGGAAGAGTTCATCGACTACACCGTCGAAGGGTGCATAGACTACACTTCGCTGGAAACGAACTTCCGTAGCGGCGAGGTCTGCGGCAGCGAAAGTACGCTCGGACATGGCCTGGTCAAGGGCCTGGGGCGAGGAAATACCGCTCTTCTGAAGGCCTTTTATTCGCTTGAGCTCTTGCTCGGCCAGGGTACTACGGGCCTCGGCCTGCCTGTGGTTGGCCCGGATGTTAATCGTGTCAATGTGGAAAAGCTCTTGCTCTGCTTTTACGATGTCACCCCGTTCCACGTGCTGCTGCTCGATATTGCCATTGGCTTCGGCACTGATGGTAATGGATTTCCAGGGGATTAATTGACCGGTAAGTTTTAATGAGTCTTCTACAGTAGCGGGTTCCAGCACCTGAATCCGTACTTTGGTTGTCAGCGATTCCGCGATAGCCTCTTCGGTGAGGGCATCTGCCGTCTCTTCTTTCAAGGTGAGGGCAAAAAAAACCGTGAGCACCCCTGCACCAGCAATGGCAAAACTGAACACAATGCTCATGATAATTTTCATGGACTACAATTTCCTCTACAAGTGGCAAGTTGCCGAAGGGCAATTCTGATTCTGTTATCTACTTGTATTATGCGCAGTGAAACTTTCGAGCTCCAATACGTGCTACTGGGTATAAGGACTGATCAAATTCGTGACTGGTGTCGCCCGGTGTGCCGCACCAGCGAGGAAAAACTCGACCAGGCTCTCGGCCAGTTCGCTGGTTAAAACGGTCTCAGGACGGTTCGATTTGGCCATGACGTGCATGTCCATAATCCCCTGAAATACCAACGCCAGGCTTTGACCATCACCACCGGAAAACTCACCCTTCTCCAGACCTTCAAACATGATGTCTTCAATATGCTTGAAGCGCATGTGGGCCAGCTTCTCTTTGTCCAGGGCCGGGCCCTGACCGGGAGGCGAGAAAAAGACCTGCAAAATCAGACCCAAGGCATCGGGATTGGTCTCTGCCAAGGAAAACTCAATCTTGATAATGCCTTTGAGGCGCTCAACACAGCTGACAGGTTGGCGCTTAACCTCTTCGATTGAGGTCGCTAATCCTTTGAACTGGGCCTCCACCAGGCGACTGAAAAGATCTTCCTTGTTCTCGAAGTAGTAGTAGAGGACAGGGCGCGTAACCCCTGCGCCTTCAATGATTTCGCGAATACTGGTGCCTTCATAGCCCTTCTCGGCAAAAAGACGCAGCGCACTGTCCAGAAGCTTGTTTTCAGCTTCATTCGCGGTTTGTGATTCGGGTGCTGGGCCAGCCATGGCGCCTCCTTTACCTACCGTTCGTTCAAGGTCATATTGATCTTAACGGATTCACGTCCCGTTTACAAGTAAGGCGTGGGCAAAGGGCCGGACGGTAGTGTAG
Source organism: uncultured bacterium (assembly GCA_937895305.1). Taxonomy (GTDB): domain Bacteria; phylum Hydrogenedentota; class Hydrogenedentia; order Hydrogenedentales; family JAEUWI01; genus CALAXS01. The sequence continues at coordinate 859 of CALAXS010000226.1, read as the reverse complement.
CACAGGGGAGAAGGGAAAGGCGGTGGGTAGCCGCTATCAAGACACTACGGTCTCCATAGTGTAATCGCCCTATAGCTTTCCTGCTTCAGGACATTCATTTCGTGTTGAGTGAATGCTTTAGGCATTTTTCGGATAATTTTGTTTCGATTAAGTAATTCGATGGTGGGGAGTAAGACGCAAATCAGGGTTAAGGGAAAAATCCCAAAAGTTGCTATCCAGCAAGCGAAAAGCACTTTAAAAGCAAATGAAAGAAAATAACTCTGGCGGAATCTTCCCTTGAGTTTAAGTATATGCATGGTAAGGATAGCGAATCCGACAACGAGTGCTACCAGCGGCGCTTCCATTCCAACATATTCGTGGAGTTTTGCGCTGTAGCTAATTTCATACTTTAAGCCGGCATAAAGAGCAATGGCTATACCAATGGATAAAACCGCTAACAAAGCACTTGTCTTTTTTGATTGCATATAGTGGGATGCCAGAATCATTTCTTCAGTTTCAGTAAAATGGGTTTTCGTGTATGCCTTATGGGCCTCCACAGCATCGCCCAGTGATTTTACCGCCCGCATTTCTGCCTCGTCCGCAGATTGGCCGTCAGCAATTTCTCCCTCATACGCTTTGTTGTAGTGCGCGATAATTTCTTCATTTATGCGCTCACAAGCCAATCGCCCCAGGTCTTTCGTAGCTCCATAGAGCCAGCCCTGTAGATGGAAGGAAGGTGCGGATGAGAAATCTGAACGATATTTCTTTCTGGATTTAACAGAATATACAACAACAAACAAAGCAGGAATAAGGATAGCTATGGTGCGAGTTATCCGCCCATCTGTCACTTTCCATTGGGCAGGTTCTATATCAAAAACAG
>CALAXS010000225.1 GCA_937895305.1 uncultured bacterium | reverse complement strand
TATCTTCTGGTGGACTTCATTTGGACTTTGGTTCTAGATGGGCCAAAGAAAAAGCCCTGCGACGACTATCTGTAAGTCATTGCAGGGCTTGTGTTTATAATGGAGGCGGCACCCAGACTCGAACTGGGGAATGGTGGATTTGCAATCCACTGCCTTACCAACTTGGCTATGCCGCCCCTTAAAAGGAACGCGTATTGTATCGAACGTACGAACCTTGAATCAACTCACTCATTTCTACATGGGCTGGCATTGACTGGTCCAGGTCAAACTGTACATGGACATTCCATAAATCCGGCACAAGTAGGCACGTCGCCTCAAGAAATCATAGGTCTGATGACCAAACGGGCCTACCTATTGTTGCAAACCTCTGCTACGGGTTAACCACGCAGGGCCATGACGAGCATGGTCAGCATACCCAATAACGAAATAAGGACACTGATTATACCGCAACCCAGTCGAATCTTGAACCAGGTCGTCGCGTTACCGCATTCAGGGCAAACCCCCCGATTTCGGGCAATCTCTTTTTTACATTCGGGACAGACCCGGGTTGCATCGGCCAAAACAGTTTCCTTATTTATCGGGCGTGAATGCGCGCAAGGTACCATCCTCGCGGATGTGAAAAGCGGATTCTATGCGCACCCCACCAGCAGCCTCTATTATGGCAAAGTGTATCGTGTCGGTACCAATTCGTAATATGGAGAAGGAGGCATCCTGCCCACGATCTCGTGCTGCTTTCAGGTGCCCCGGATTGTGATGCACCACGCCATCCACCCCCTTCACCTGCGCTACATGGGTATGACCGGACAGTTGCACTTGCGCCTTTAATTCTTCCCCACCTAAGAGATGCGACGCATGGGCCAGCGCCATGCACACACCATTAAAATCATCCACGATAACATTTGGCTTATCGCGTTCCCAGAAGGCATGGCACTGAAGCCCCGGCACGGTACGTACAGGAAACCCGGCAAAAAGCAACATCTCGCCATCGGTATAGTTATCCCCCAGGTGGAGAATCTCCCCCACGCCAAATTCATCGCGCATACGCTCTGCCATGGCATAGGCCAATTTTCCGTTGCCGTGGGTATCGCTCATGATGCCCAGTACCAAATCATTCATGAAAGCTACGCTCCTCTGATACAGCATCTATCATAGCTCCGACAGTCGGTAATTTGCTATACTCACGCACTTATGACTACACGAAATTATGACATCATAGTAATCGGTGCGGGCCATGCAGGCATTGAAGCAGCATTGGCCCCGGCACGGATGGGTCAGCGTACCCTACTGGCCACCATGAAGCTGGACGATATCGGCAAGATGCCCTGCAACCCGGCCATTGGCGGTGTAGCCAAGGGCCAGCTCGTGCGTGAAATTGATGCGCTCGGCGGCGAGATGGGCCGGGCAACCGACCGCACGGGCATCCAGTTCAAGATGCTCAATCGCTCCAAAGGTCCAGCGGTACACTCCCCCCGTGCACAGGCGGATCGCATGTTGTATCAATTCGATATGAAGCGGATCTGTGAAGCCCAGGACAATCTGAGCCTGCTGGAAGTCGAGGTAGAGGATATCCTCGTGCATGATGGTGTCGTAGCAGGCATTCATACGGGTGCTGGTGATGACATCACCGCCCATGCCGTCATCGTTTGTACAGGCACTTTCCTGGGGGGGCGTCTCCACTTTGGGCTAAAGACAGTGGAGGGCGGTCGTGGTGGTGATAAACCCGCCAACTCCCTGGCCAAGACCTATGCAAAACTGGGTATAGAAACAGGGCGCATGAAAACGGGCACAGTGCCCCGCATCGACATCAGTACCATTAACACAGACGGGCTGGAAACACAGTGGGGGGACGATGACGCCCGTCCTTTTTCTTTCAGCACGCCCATTGAAGGCTTTAACCCCAACAAGATTCCCTGCTGGCTTACCTACACCAATGAGAATACCCATAAAGTCATCGTGAAAAACCTGGACCAGTCTGCACTCTACGCTGGCAAGATTGAAGGCATCGGCCCACGCTATTGCCCCAGTATCGAAGACAAGGTCATGCGCTTTCCTGACCGCATGAGCCACCGCGTATTCCTTGAACCGGAAGGCCTCTACACACCTGAAGTCTACGTCAATGGTCTTTCCACCAGTCTTCCGCCAGAAGTGCAGGTCGACTATATCCACAGCGTCCCCGGTCTTGAGCAGGCAGAAATCATCCGGCCAGGTTATGCTGTGGAATACGATTTTGTTCCACCCACGCAACTCAAGCTTACCCTGGAGACCAAGGCCGTAGCCGGTCTCTACCATGCAGGTCAGATTAACGGCACCTCAGGCTATGAAGAAGCAGCAGCCCAGGGCTTTTATGCCGCTATGAACGCCGTGCGCTATATCAACAAAGAAGAGCCGTTTCTCATTGGACGCCATGAAGCCTATCTCGGCGTTATGGTAGACGACATCGTGACACGGGGGGTTATCGAGCCTTACCGCTTATTTACCTCGCGCGCCGAATACCGTCTCCACCTGCGCCATGACAACGCCGACCTGCGTCTCGCAAAATATGGTATCGGCAATGATACCTGCCTGAACAATTTACGCGCACGGGAAGACGCCATCGCCAAGGAAACCGGGCGCCTGGAAACGGCTATGGTCCCCCCCACTTCAGCACTGAACCAGATGCTGGCGCAACGAGGTGGCGCGGTCATCACCACTGCACAACCCGCCATGAAACTCCTGAAACGTCCCAACGTCACCATGCAGGACATCTGGGATTTCAATGCACCGGAATGCCCCCTCTCTTTTGAAGCCAGCGAGCAGATTGAAATACGCAGCAAATACGATGGGTACTTCAAGCGCCAGGAACGGGAAATGGCCCGCTTCAAGAAAAATGAAATCTTGCGCATCCCCGAGGACCTTGATTACGAAGCCATCCCCGGACTGCCCCGCGAATGCAAAGATCGTCTCATCACAATCCGCCCCGCCAACTTTGGCCAGGCCAGCCGTATCAGCGGCGTACGCGCCGGGGACATCGCCGTGCTCCATATCTATGTGGAAAAACACAAAAGACAACGCCTGGCAGCGGCAAAAAGCTAAACAGCACTCCCCTATCTGCCTTAGGCCATCAGTCTGGATACGTGCGTAAGGTAACCAGAAAAGAGTACAATAGAGATTCAATGTGTACACACTGGGGGGTTATGAAGGTGTTCCTTCTTAATCTTAAAATTGAAGTGGACCATAGGCATTGGAAGCACAAACTTGCCAACGAATTCTCGATAGTTTAAGGTTCTTTGATTCCGTGTGCTTCAAGTATAAGGGG
>CALAXS010000224.1 GCA_937895305.1 uncultured bacterium | reverse complement strand
TGTCATTCCCAACTCGATTGGGAATCCCCCCGTGTTAATGCCTGGCTGAAACTTTGTAGAATAACCACGACACCTTACTTTTCCCCCCGCCTGTCGACCCCGCAGAGGCGGGGACCTCCGCGTTTACATTACCAACGTAGTACTGCAACAACGACCCTACCCCTCCTGTCATTGCTGTAGGCTCCGCCGACGATAATCTCTTGGTCCCATAGGCTCAACCTGCCGAACGACCTAACCCCGCCATAATCGCCTGCCCCACTTCGTCCAGCTTATACCCCACCTGCGCCCGGATACGGACCAACGGCAACCCCGCCACCTCGAAGGCCTTGTCCTTGAATGCATCATTGGTCTGGGCCTTTTCCCCACGATGCGACTTATCATCCAGCTCTATCACCAATCGCGGCTGCAAGGACTTGGGGTCACACAAAACAAAATCCACATGCTTCGACTGGATACGATTAAAGAAACCCTGCCGCTTCTCCGTCCCCTTCCGCACCTTCACCAAATCCGCCATACGCACCTTCGTGAACACCACAAACTGCCCACCCACGCATTGCGTCAATACGCCATAAAAGGAACGCTCCGCCTTGCTCAGTAGGTACCGTTGCTCGTAAGGATATTCCTGCACTTCAGGCGCGTCGATGAAGAGGGAGAGTAACGCACCGAGGCATCCACGGGGTTGGGGTGAGGGCATGATAGTTCTCCTTACTTAAAACACCATGATTAAAAAACAAATAGCGAACAAATTGCGAGGACTTCCCCTCCCCGTCATTCTCGTACTTATGCCTGCGGTGCTACCGCCGGGAATCCAGGAGACCTAACAATTCGACTCGCACACGTACTGGATCCCCGCCTCCGCGGGTATGACGAAGAGGGCAAACAGGTATTTGAAGCTATGCAAGCGAGTGTGTTTGTAAGGATACAATTACGACGGCTTCTGTCCCGGCTTAAATTAGGTATGCTGACGCGGAGATTCCTGCCTGCGCAGGAATGACAAGTTGAGAGTTTCTCTGTTTTGTGCGCAGCACAAAAAACGCCCCGACTTCCTCTTGGAAACCGGGGCGTATCTATTTCAATTATAAACTAACGAGCGCTAACACGTCGTTATTTTTTCTTGGCGGTGCGCTTCTTGGCTGCTTTCTTCTTGGTGACCTTTTTCGCAGCGGCTTTGCGGGGCCATTGGATGGCGGCCTGTGCAGCGGCGAAGCGGGCGATGGGTACGCGGAAGGGGGAGCAACTGACGTAGTTGAGTCCTATGCGGTGACAGAACATAACGGAGGATGCTTCACCACCGTGTTCGCCACAGATACCGCACTTGAGACCAGGACGTGTAGCGCGGCCTTTCTTTACAGCCATCTCTACCAACTGGCCTACGCCGGTCTGGTCGAGTACTTCGAAGGGGTCAACGGGAAGAATTTCCTGCTCAAGGTAGGTGGGCAGGAATCCGCCGATGTCATCACGGGAATACCCGAAGGTCATCTGCGTGAGGTCATTGGTACCGAAGGAGAAGAATTCGGCTTCTTCTGCAATCTGGTCCGCCGTCAATGCAGCACGGGGAATTTCGATCATGGTACCAATCATGTAATCGACTTTCACCTTGGCCTTGGCCATTTCTTCAGCCGCAATCTTCTGAATGAGTGCCTTCTGGTGGGCAAGCTCGGCCTTGGTCCCTACGAGGGGCACCATGATTTCGGGGAAGACTTTGACTTTCTTCTTCTGCAATTCACATGCAGCTGCGATGATGGCGCGTGCCTGCATCTCAGTAATTTCGGGGTAGGCGATGCCGAGGCGGCAACCGCGGTGACCGAGCATGGGGTTGAATTCGTGAAGGGACTTGATGCGTGCTTCAACGGCAGCAGGCTTGAGACCTACATGCTTGGCCAGTGCATTCAGTTCTTTCTTATCTTCGAGAAGGCTACCTACGAATTCGTGGAGCGGGGGATCAAGGAGACGCACGGTAACGGGCTTGCCAGCCATGGCCTTGAAGATACCCAGGAAGTCTTTCTTCTGGAACTTGAGCAGCTTCATCACGGCATTGCGACGCGCTTCGGGCGTTTCGGCCAGAATCATTTCGCGAACAAAGATGATACGGTCGGCTTCGAAGAACATGTGTTCGGTACGGGCCAGGCCGATACCTTCAGCACCGAAGGCAAGTGCCTGCTTGGAGTCGGCAGCAGATTCGGCGTTGGTACGCACGTTAATCTGGCGACGCTCGTCGGCCCAAGTCATCAATGTGTTGTAGTACTTGTTCTTTTCAGGCTGTGCAGGCAGTACAGGGAGCTGGCCCTTGTATACGTGACCCGTGGAACCGTTCATGGAAATCCAGTCACCTTCTTTGATGACCGTCTTGCCTACGGTAACCTTCTTGGCCTTGGCGTCGATGTTCAATTCGCCACACCCTACGATGCAGCATTTACCCCAACCACGCGCAACGAGTGCCGCGTGAGAAGTCATACCACCCATAGCCGTAAGAATAGCAATCGCGGAACGCATACCTTCCACGTCTTCGGGGGATGTTTCGTTACGGATAAGGATGACCTTCTTGCCCTTGGCTGCCCATTCGTTGGCGGCTTCAGAGGTGAATACGGCCTGACCTACACCACCACCGGGACCTGCGGGCAGGCCCTTGGCAATTGGAGTCGCTGCTAATTCAGCCTTGGGGTCAATACGGGGATGAAGCAATTCGTCGAGCTGCTCGGGCTGAACGCGCATGATAGCGGTATCCCGGTCAATCACTTTAGCGTTGGCCATGTCCACGGCCATACGAACAGCAGCAGCACCTGCGCGCTTACCCGTACGGGTCTGCAGCATGTAGAGTGTGCCCTCTTCAATGGTGAACTCGATGTCTTGCATGTCTTTGTAATGCTTTTCGAGCAGGTTACGAATATCGTGCAACTGCTTGTACACCTTGGGCCATTCCTTCTGAAGGGACTTAAGGTGTTTGTTCTGCGCGTTCTTGGTGGATTCGTTGATGGGGGAAGGGGTGCGGATACCGGCAACCACGTCTTCGCCCTGTGCATTGATGAGCCATTCGCCGTAGAACTTGTCGTCGCCCGTAGCAGGGTCACGGGTGAATGCTACGCCCGTTGCAGAGGTGTCGCCCAGGTTACCGTAAACCATGGACTGTACGTTTACCGCTGTACCCCAGTCAGCGGGGATGCCTTCAATCTGACGGTAGGAGATGGCGCGCTTGCCCATCCAGGAAGCGAACACAGCAGCGATACCGCCCCAGATCTGCTTTTCAGCATCGTCAGGGAAAGGCTTGCCCAGAACTTTCTTGATAATAACCTTGAAATCAGCACAGAGCTTCTTCAGGTCCGCAGCAGTGAGGTCTGTATCTTCTTTGATGCCTCGCTTCGCCTTCATGGCTTCCATAGCCTTTTCAAGCTGGTGACGTACGGAATGACCATCGGCAGGTTCGATGCCCGCAGCCTTTTCCATTACAACGTCAGCGTACATAGTGATCAGGCGACGGTAGGAGTCATAAGCGAAACGCTCGTCACCTGTCTGCGCGATGAGGCCAGGAAGGGTCTTGGAGGAAAGGCCGATGTTCAACACGGTGTCCATCATGCCGGGCATCGACATACGTGCGCCGGAGCGAACAGAAAGCAGCAAGGGATTTTTTACGTCGCCGTATTTCTTGCCCATAATAATTTCGGTTTTCTTGATGGCCTTGCGGCATTCATCAAGCAAGTAGTTCGGCAGCTTGTTGCCGCTTTCGTAGTAGGCCGTGCACATTTCAGTAGTAACCGTGAAACCGGCAGGTACTGGAATACCGAGGCTCGCCATATCAGCGAGGTTTGCACCTTTACCACCGAGCAAATTTTTCATGGTAGCGTTGCCGTCACCTTTGCCGCCACCAAACGAATAAACATTCTTCTTGGCCATGGTCCTGAGATCTCCCTTTTCTTTAGAAGGTTTAAACGGTTACACGGGTATCAAGTACACCCCCCGGTAAAATCGAATTCCCTGATTTCCCGAAACCGTTGTGTGGAAAAACAATATGCGCGCAACGCGCACATACAGGCGTAATTATACTAAATACAGGGGAATTGTTTCAAGCTTAACAGTTTGCAAGCATATCGAAGGCGGGTCCGGTATTCCTGTACTTAAAGCTGATACAACGCGCCATACTTGGTGTTGAGATAGCGCATAAAGGCTTCACTGTCCGGGGCCTTCCCGGTAATGTCCTCGATGAGCACCGTGGCCTGCTTGCGCCGGCCTACGTTGTGCACCCTGGCCCTGAGCCATTCCAGCAAGGGTGCGAACTGCCCCGCCCCCACTTCAGACCAAATATCAGGAAGATCTTTTTCAATCTGTTCAAAGAGCTGTGACGCATAGAGATTCCCCAGCGTATACGTGGGGAAATAGCCCATGGAACCATGAGACCAGTGAATGTCCTGGAGGCAACCATGTGCATCGTCTGGGACATCTAACCCGAGATAGTCCTTCACCTTGGCATTCCAGGCTTCAGGCACGTCTTTCACATCCAGTCGCCCTTCAATGAGGTCCACTTCCAGTTCAAAGCGGAGGATGACATGGAGATTATAAGTGCATTCATCGGCCTCTACACGAATGAAAGAGGGCTGCACATGATTTATGGCAGCATACATCTGCTCCGGCGTAATCCCGTCGAGCTGTTTACCATAGGCCGCCTGGAATCTGGGCGTGTAGTGATTCCAGAAAGGCTGACTACGGCCGATGATGTTTTCCCACATACGGGACTGGGACTCATGGATACCCAACGAGATAGCCTCTGCCAATACAGTACGACGATCACATTCAAGAAAGCCTTGTTCGTAGAGAGCATGGCCCCCTTCGTGAATGGAGCCTGTCAATCCGGAGAATAACTCGCGGGGGTGTATTCGTGTAGTGACCCGCACATCGGCCTGGTCAAAGTTGGTGGTGAAAGGATGAACCGATTTATCCTGGCGACCTGCGTCAAAGTCATAGCCCATGTCCCGCAGCACATCCACACCCAGGTCCCACTGCACCTGCTCATCCCAGTTCTTATCTACCCAAGCTAAATCCGGTTGGTGCTCAGATGCCACAATCTTCGCCACCAGGTCACGTTGCCTTGGCGCAAGTTCACTAAAAATAGTTTTGAGTTCTGCCGTGCTGATGCCCCGCTCATACTCCGAGAGCAACGCATCATAGGGAGAACCATCGTAGCCCATGTACTCTGCTTTCTGACGTAACAAATCCACCAGTATTTCCAGATGGGGTGCGAACTGCTTAAAGTCCGAATCCTTACGGGCCTGAATCCAGGCTTCATAGGCCTTGCTCTGCTCCTGCGCAAATTGCTCTACGAAGGCCTCGGGCAGTTTTTGCGCCTGCTCGTAATCGTAGAGACTTTCACTTACCTGAATCGCCTGGTCCTCAGTGAGTTCTTTTTTATTGACGTTGAGATAGTTCAACCGCTCACCCAGAGACTCTGCGGTGAACAACCGATGGGACAACGCAGCAAGGGTAGCGAGTTGTCGACCCCGCGCACCTGCGCCCTTGGGGGGCATAAACACTTCCTGGTCCCAGTGCAATACCGACATAGCCGCATGCACATCAATCACTTCGCCCATTTGTGTGTTGAAGGCTTTTAGTTCGTCCTGAATACTCATGTGTCAATCCTTAATATTTGGTCGCAAAGCTTTGAACTGATCCATCATTGTTATAAAATGCTTTTTAGCACATTCATAATGGTTGTACCACAGCTAAACCTACAATCCTTGTCATTCCTGCGAAGGCAGGAATCTCCGCCTCAGCATGCTTTACTCACATAGGCACCGAAAGTGTCACATTTCCTGTCAAACACTCCCGTTTTCCGTGGCAGAGCCACGGGATATGCATTCCCAAGCAGAGCTTGGGAACGAGGAGGCCCATGCCACCGCCTACACATGCCGCAGGTAGGCATTTCGTATTCTGCGCAGATACTTCTCCTGGTCCGAGGCCCATAATTCATCCGAGAAAATCTCCACCTCAATAAACCCATCGAAGCCCGCTTTTTCTACCCACCCACGTATCTCGGGAATATCGATACACCCCGTACCCATGAGTCCGCGATCATTCAACAGGTCTCGCGTAGGCACACGCCAGTCACAAACATGGAATGCAAATATCTTGTCCTGGGCACGCATAATTTCGGCACGCAGAAAATGGTCCCACCAGACGTGATACACATCCACAGCGATACCAATATAATCACTTTCCAAAACCGTAATAAGATTGTTCGCCTGATCCATGGTGCAGATAGCGGAACGCGTATCCGCGTACATAGGATGCAACGGTTCAATAGCAAGCTTCACACCACATGCCTTGGCATGGGGTTCAATAGCATGGATACCATCGGCGATATGCTGCCGCGCAGTCGCCAAATCAATATCCGGGTCAGCCCCACAGACCAGCACCACCACTGGCGCACCCAGCTCCGCCGCTTCATCGATTATCTGTCGGTTTTCTGTACGGGCCTGTTCGCGACCAGTACCGCTGGTGGCGGGGAAAAAACCGCCACGACACAAAGAGACCACATTCATGCCCGATTCCTTGAGCAATTTTGCGGATTCTTTTACGCCCAGGGGTTCCACGTGCTGCCGCCATACGGTCATGGCGTTGATGTCCTTTTGCTGGTACGCATCAATCGCTTCACCCAGAGACAAGGGCTTCGTGGTCATGGTATGCACACACAGGCGCGATGTATCTTCGATTGGCTTGGCCATGCTTCTACTCCTCTAATGAAAATGAGAAGCCCTAGGATACTATCTTAAGACACCCAATGGGTAGTGCAGACCCTATTCCGTTGGTGGGACGACCGCCAGCAGACGACGGTCATAACTAAAAGGCATGTCACCCGATTCAGCTACAGTGATTTTCAACGGTGGCGCATTGGTCACCTGATCCACCTGGACCCGCAACAGGTTCGGCACCTGAAAGCCCGGCTCCCACTGAAAATTGTGGTGGTCCCCATGGAGGAACATAACGGGTTTCTCGAATTTTTCAACAAGAGGGAAAAACGTTCTTGAAAAGTCCCAATGCTTTGGGCCAAGTGCAGCCTGGGCAAATACAACGACTGCGCTCACTGAATCGTCTGCACTATTGAGCTGTTTCTCGACCCATTGCACACACAGCGCGTGACGCGCTTTCCATTCCGCTCTATCATGGACCGCTCCACCCACCAGATTTAGGCCAATGAATAGCACATGGCCTTCCTGAAAAACAAGATTGGCGGGATGCTCATCCTGATGCTGGGTCTGCACAGCACGACCCGACCAATGGGTTTCAAACTTCTGGAAATACTGTGTCCATAACGCCCAGCCGTCGGCCGGCGTATCCAGATCATTCCATTCGTTATCACCCGGCACGATATACACTGGATTCTTACACGACTTGAGTACCGTCGCAACCCCGGCGTAATACCATTCGGGCAAGACATCCGTACCACGCGTAATATCACCAAGGTGCAGGAGCAGGCTGGTGTCCTTGTCCTGGCCTTCTTCAAAGACCTGCTGTGCAAGGCGTGGCCAATCATCGCCCTCACGGGGGCCATCGCCCATGGCACCAAAACTGACAGGGTCTGCAAAGCCGGGCAGGCACATACCAATAGCAATAAATAAAATAAAGGGGTGTCGCATGATGCTCTAATCTCCAGGCTAAACGTGTTCAGTCACTATAGTCCATGAAGTTCATGGAGTACAACGCGCGCCATGCACCATACCAACGACACGAAAAGTACAGCCGTAATGAAATGAATATTACGCTGTGACAAATCCCGGGGCGCACCAGCCTTCTGTCGAAACACAACATACTTACTGATGTAACCGCCAATAGTCGCAGCCACAAGCGCCCAGGCAATACGACCATACCACCCCATGGACGGCACATCGGGTAGTTTCTCCCAACGCCACACACCTTCTAGCGGATAGTAAAAAGGTTTGGGCGGTTGGATATCATAAATCAGTATCCCGCAGAGACAAGCCACCACCGCAGCGATGGTATTGGTGTGTTCTCGCCGCATCAGACGGACCTCAACGTGCCAAGGTACCAGCCACACCACGCGTTGAAGCCCAGGGTGCCAATAACCCAGAGTAGCATGAGCGCACATAGGGGTATGTATTGCCGATGCGAGGGATCGCGAAAGTCCGTATTGCGAAGCAGGACAAAAAGCAGCAGTACAGGAAAGAGGGCCAGTGCCGCAGCGTGTTCCTTGATTTCAAAAAGTGCCGTGGCCCAGGGCAACGCCGTATCAAAGTATTCATAGCGGACCCGCACCCGAAAGGTGGGATAGAGCAATGCACCAAGTAGCATACAAGTGCTATACGATAGAAAAAGGATGTAGTTGTGTATATGGACCACATGAAAAGAATCCGGACGTTTTTTCAGTGTGACCACCAGGCGGATCAGCAGATGCACCGCCCCCCCCAAAGCAACGAACGCTGCAATAAGATGAAAAAACAGGAGCACCTTCGCCCACGATTCTAG
>CALAXS010000223.1 GCA_937895305.1 uncultured bacterium | reverse complement strand
GAGCAAGAATTGCTATGAATAATGATCCATCTGCGTAAATCACACCACTAGCATATCAGGAAAAAGTGATTGCGACGATTATTGTCCGTAGCCGATTCCCGCCTACTCCGTGCCACTATTCGCCAGAAGGTGCATGACCGCCATGCGGATGGCGACGCCGTTGGTGACCTGTTTAAGGACGAGGGAGCGGGGTCCGTCTGCGATGGTGGAGGCGAGCTCAATGTCGCGATTAATGGGACCGGGATGAAGTACGGGAATGTGCCCGGGTACATGGGCGAGGCTTCGCTCGTCGATGCGGAAAAGTCGGATGTATTCACCCAGGCTGGGGAAGAGTCCGGCTTGTTGACGTTCGAGTTGCATGCGTAGTGAGTAGATGATGTCGGTGTCGGCGATGGCGTCGTGGAGGTTGTGGGTGACCGTGGCCCCCATGCGTTCCACTCCCATGGGCATGAGGGTCTTGGGCCCACAGAGGGTCACCTGTGCCCCCAGTTTGTTGAGGCAGAGGATATTACTCCGTGCTACACGGCTATGCTCAATGTCACCGACCAGGACCACTTTCACACCATCCAGCGTTGCTTCCGGGTCGTTGCGGTGTTCCCGTATGTGGTCCCGTATGGTATAGGCATCCAGCAAGGCCTGGGTCGGATGCTCATGCCGTCCATCCCCTGCGTTGATGATGTGGGAGCGGTGCCGTTGGGCCAGGATGTGGGGGGCCCCCGCCTGGCTGTGACGGATGACCACAATGTCGGAGTGCATGGCTTCGATATTGGCCAGCGTATCGTGGAGGGTCTCGCCCTTTACCTCGCTGCTGTCCCCGCCCGAGACCATGTTCAGCGTGTCCGCAGTGAGGCGTTTCGCGGCCAGTTCAAAGGAGGTCCGCGTCCGGGTACTGGGTTCATGGAACCAGTTCACCACGAGGCGACCCTGAAGCAGGGGCACTTTTTTGATACGGGAGCTGCGCTCGGAAACCTCGATAAAGTGGGGTGCTGTATCCAGAATGAGCTCAATCTCGGCCCGGGTGAGTCCTTCGATACCGAGTAGATGTTTTTTTGTCCACTGGACCGTTTCGCTGTTTGCTTTTTTTGCTGCCTTAGTCACCCTGCCCCACTCCTTCATTCGCGTCTGGTACAGACCGCCGTTCCAGTATGACCACGTCTTCCCCATCCAGCTCATTCAGTTTTACATGGACCCATTCATGTTGGTCTGTAGCAATGGCCCAGCCCAGATAATCCGCCTGGATAGGCAGTTCACGTCCTCCCCGATCCACCAGGCACGCCAATTCAATCTTGGTGGGGCGACCATAATCCATGACCTCGTCCATAGCGGATCGGATGGTGCGGCCTGCCGCCAGTACATCGTCCACCAGAATGATTATGCGCCCGTCCACATTAAAGTCGAAATAGGTGTGGCCCTTGCTTGCGACCATGGCGGCGGCCAGCCCGGCGTCATCGCGATAGAGTACCGTGGCCAGACTCCCCACAGGGGGCTTGATTTTGGTTAAGACCTCAATGTGTTCGGCAATGCGCTCTGCCAGGGGAACGCCACGCCGGAGTATACCCAGCAAGGCCAGGTGCTCAAGGTCATCCACCTGCTCCACAATTTCATGGGCCATGCGGGCGATGTGCTTCGCCATGGCTTCGCTGTCCAGGAGTACAGTCTGCTCTGGTGTTATGTTGTTGGTCTTGGTCATGCCAGGCACCCCGGACAAAAAAACGCCTCCAGCCCGGTTCCGGGCGGAGGCGTCAGAATAGTATGCGTAAATTTCATAGTGTCCATAAGTTCATGTGGATTGTAGCAGTGTATGCCTGGATATGCAAGTGAATCGAACGCAATGGGCGGTGTAAATAGATAAAAAAGTCATCCATGGGGGTGCAGGGGGAATGCGGGATGAGTATAGGTAACTTTGATCTTCAGGAAGACTGGATGACGACCGACGAACGGAGCCTTGCCCGTCGTTTCGCAGAAGAGGTTAAGCACCTGCTCGAACAGAGCGATGTCCGCCCCGGCCCCTTACTTGCCTTGCGTGTGAATGATGTGGTGAACAGCTATATTCTGGTGCGTCGAGCTGAACAGGCCGTGCTCATGCCGGTAGCGGTGAACGAGGATGCGGTGCCTGCCAAAGGCAGCTTCGACGACATCGGCAAAGCGCGTGACCGCCTGCGCAAGGCCATGCAGGAGCTGGATGGAGCACTCCCGGCGCAGGAACGTCCGCAGGAAGTGGCGGACCTGGCCAGCTTTCTTCGGCCCATCTTCGCCAAAGCGAATGGGATTGTAGATGGGATGCTGGTGGAGAAAGAGGTGTAGCGATACTTTCAGGGTTAGACTCCGCCTGAAAGATTGGATACCGTTGGGGGGATTCCCGGTCGAGCCGGGAATGACAAAGTTGGAATTTTTTTGTGGTGTAGGTGTAGCGATACTTTCAGGGTTAGACTCCGCCTGAAAGATTGGATACCGTTGG
>CALAXS010000222.1 GCA_937895305.1 uncultured bacterium | reverse complement strand
AATTGCCTTCGGTACGTGAGCTATCGGAAAAGCTGGATATCAATCCCAATACTGTGGCTAAGGCCTATCGTGACCTCGAAGTCATGGGGGTCGTCTATACCCGTCGTGGGATGGGCGTATTTATCGAGAAGGGCATTGCGAATCGTTGCAAAAAGGACGCAACCGCTGAAGTGCTGGACCGCCTCTATGAAGTATCCCGCGAAGCGGTAGCCTGTGGACTGGATGCTAAAATCATTGCCCGCGCGGTAAAGGAATTCTCGGCAGGTAGTGGTCATCCTTATGCACCAGCCCCTAAATTCAAGGTCTGAGCAAAAACGCTGAGACAAGGCAAGTCCGGGTTAGGGCATATCAAGGTTTAAATACGCCACATTCAGGCGATGGGACCAAGAGTTTGCCACGCTTCGTTTACACTCGGCTCGCAATGACGGGAAACTTGCGTCATTGCGAGGAGACGGAGCCGACGCGGCAATCTCTTGCTCACCATGGCTTTAGAAGCGACAGGTGGCGTATCTCAACATTAAAGTACACTTAGACTTCTTCAGGAACAGTGAAGCCATCGCGATAGTTGCGCTTGCGTAATTCGTTATTTTGGGCTTGTTCATTGTTGGTGATGGCTTCCTGTGTACGGTCATACTCCAGTCGCGCACCCCCCATACGCACAGCGAGGTTGCCAAGGTGAACCAGGGAAGCACTTTGGTGGCCAATCTCGATGTGTGCGTTGGGTGTCTTGCGTGATCGAACACAATCCAGGAAATTGGCCCGGTGCTCCGCGCTGGTCTGTCGCCCATAATATTGGTCGACCACTTTTCCGTTTTCCTTGAGCACCTGCCAGCCACCGCCGTGCCGACCCAGATACATCATCCCTTTGGTGCCATACACTTCGATGCGGGTCGCATTCTGTGGCCAGTTGGGGAGCTTGTCGGTGTCGCGCACTTCGGGCGGGGTTTTGTGCATGTAGGGACCAAACTGGGTCAGCTCGAAGGTCATGACGTGGTTCTCAAACTCATAGGACACCACCTGAGTGTCGGGCACTTCACGGTCATCATCAAAGGCGATCCTGCCGCCGGAACCATTGACTGCCCCGGGCGCGGGATGGTCGCCCATAATCATACGGGCAATATCGAGCTGATGCACCCCGTCGTCGGCCATGTCACCGCCGGAATAGGCCCAGAATTTTTTCCAGCCGGCATGACAGTGTGCAGCATTGTAGGGACGAGACGGTGCCGGACCGAGCCAGAGCTTATAGTCGAGTCCCTCGGGGGCGTCACTATTTTCAGGCATCCGAAACTTTCCTCCCCCTTTCATGTTGAAGACTTTGATAAGGGGCACGTCGCCGAGTTCACCACTGGCGATGTAGTCACGAGCAGCTTGAACATAAGGCGCGCTGCGGTTTTGCATACCCACTTGAACCACGCGCTGATACTTTTCGACAGCCTCCACCATCTTCCGGCCTTCCCATATATTATGGGAAGCGGGTTTCTCTACATAAACATCCTTACCCGCCTGACAGGCCCAGATGGTGGCGAGGCCGTGCCAGTGGTCACAGGTGGTGATGAGTACAGCATCCACCTCGGGGTCATCAAAGACAACGCGCATATCCTGCACAGCTTTGACGGGTTTATTCTGGATACGTTCCAGCTGGTTGGGAAAATCGCCAATCCGTTTCAGGTCGGCGTCACAGGCGTATTTAATTTCTACGTCTTCACGTTGACAGAAGGCGCGCCCGGTATCGCGGCCGCGCCCACCCACACCAATAATCCCCATGATGATTTTATCATTGGCTTTGTCTGCCCTGGCAGGTCTGTTGTGGGTGGCCAGGGCGGCCCCAACACCGATACCCACAAATACTTTTCCTGATTGACCTAAAAATTGACGTCTGTTCATGAATACTCCCCCTGCTAGTTCTTGTCTCTTGCTGGAATATTTGCAGCCCACAAAATACCGTTCATAAGTAACTGTTCAAAATTCGGGTCCTTAAATTCATCCTGATGGCCCAGCGATGTTGAAAACACACGGTTCCCCCACTTGCCAGTGTTAACCCAGGCCACAGGTTCGGGTGTTACGCTGTCGTCGTCCAGGGTCCCCATCATGAGTGGGATAGCCCCTGCTTCCAGGGGAGAAACTTTGTAGAGCCAGGAGCGCGTGGGGACTTTATCCAGATTCACTCCTTTTAAGACGGGATGATCTTTCATTTCCGGCAAGCCCCATATAAGCGTCCTGGGCTTTCCCGGTCCTTTGTTGCCATGATGATTATTGTAGTTACCGCCGAGGATTTCCGGGTCGAAGCCTTGCCATGCTTCATGACCTTTTGGAATTGGTCCACGAGGTGCGAAGGCATGAGACGCAGTACGGATACCGACCACGGGTTTGCCGGATTCACTATAAGCCTTGATGCAGGCGAGCTGTTCTTTGGGCAAGACTTGACGTCGTGCGAAGACCACCATGAGATCGGCATCTTGCAGCACTTCCAGTCCGGGGATATTGTTGAGGCCATCGCCAAAGAGGTAGGTACAACGCCAACCCAGTTTCTGCGCGAGTTCCGCTTCAGCAAAGGCGGGGACGGATTTATCTGCATCGTACTCGTCTTCATGAAGGATGAACACCGCGTGAGGCCGTTCATCGGATTGAAAACGGAAGGGCGCTTCTCCGGTAAAGAGTGAACTGGTGATGGTGGGGCACCAGTTTTCTTCGATGTGTTGAATTACCAGGTCGGTCCCGCGATGGTGATCTACAAAGGGCGCCATGCGCGAGTTGTACATGGTGTCAGTGAGGTCGCGCATGAGCGCCACGTTCATGCCATTCTTTACCTGAGCACGAATCGCGAAGGGTCTGCCGAGTACACACATATTGGTGTGTACTCCCATGACAATGACGTTGCTGCGACCTTCATTTTTCAGGGCGTTATAGACCTCCGTATGATCCTGGCTGACGATATCGCCCTCTTCCATACTGAGTGTGTCGATTTCACGAGACCACACATTTTTATTTACATCGGGACAAGGCGGATTACAATCACAGCCCCCGTCAGAGTCATCGATAGGCAGTGGCGGCTCAACAAGACCTTTAAATTTATCGCGGACTTCATTACCCGGTTGCTTGGCGCGGGGTGCATTGATGGCACGTTCGCGCTGAGGGGTGCCTTCATAGAAATCGAGAGTGTCGCTGGGCGCATGAAGAATAAGGATACCCTGCTTGCGCGCCTCTTGCAGCACCTTGTCCATGGCGGGGGCCATCTCCGCGACCCGTGCTGTAGCCCCTGCGCACCAATGCTTGTCCCACATATCGCAGATGACGATGGCGGTCTCGTCAGGATTCCAGTCATAGATACTTTGGCGAAGACTTCCATCCGGGTTCCGTTGTTGAAGTACATCGGCATGTACCTGACACAAAGGAAATACTGTATATAGTGCCAGGAAAAGGAGCATTGTTTTTTTCATTTGCGCATACTCACTTAATCATTTTGGATTAAAACTACACCAGAATATCAGGTACCATCATACCTGTTTTATACTGGGA
>CALAXS010000221.1 GCA_937895305.1 uncultured bacterium | reverse complement strand
GCTACGCGACGGGGTTTTGACCTTTGTACCAGAGGGGTCCATGCCGAACAAGCTACAGGACTATGTGGTGACGGTAGACAAGAAAACCACGGACTATACGCCGAAGGTTAATCTTGTGAAGCAGGAGGACAAGGACATTATTGATGTGCTCATTGATGACGTACATTTTACGTCCTATCATTTTTCTGATGAATGGAAGAAGCCATTCCTGTGGCCTGTAATAGCAGAAGGGGGATTTCATGTAACCCGTGATTACCCGGCCGATCCGGAGGGTACGCCCGAAGAAGCCCGGGACCATATTCATCACAAGTCCATCTGGAGTGCGTATGGCGAAGTGAATGATGTGGATTGCTGGGGTGAAGGGGATGGTTCCGGTTACCAGACGGTGTTGGACGTGACCTTTGGTTCTGGTGATGCCTATGGCTGGATCAAGTCGAAGAATGTGTGGCAGGACAAAGATAAGAAAGATATCATCTCTGAAGAGCGCGAATACCGTTTTTATGCGACACCAGAGAAGGGTCGCTTGATTGATGTGAATGTAGTTTTTACTGCGAACAAGGGCGATGTAACATTCGTGGATACCAAGGAAGGTGGCCTTGTTGCAGTGCGTATGAGCCATCTCATGACGAAGCGTGCTGCCGAAATCACCAATTCCCATGGTGACACAGGTGAGCCGAAGTGCTGGGGTAAGCCTTCCCCATGGTGTGATTATTCTGCGGACATCGAAGGCTTTGGTTATCGGGGCATTACGGTCTTTGATAATCCGGGGAACCTGCGTTATCCTACGTCCTGGCACGTGCGGGGCTACGGCCTCATGGGTGCCAATGCATTTGGGTATTCCTACTTCGGCGAGAAACCCCATAACAAGGGGCTTGTACCGGAGAATGGGGACTACAAGTTCAAGAAGGACGAAGTACTTAGCTTTAACTACCGGGTTTATGTGCACAGTGGTGATGTAGAGGAAGCTAAAGTGGCAGATCGCTTTGCGGATTATGCTACCCCGCCCAAGGTCAGTTTTGTAGAGTAATCGATTACTTCGATAAGTAATTGCTGCGTTTTCTTTGCGGTTGTACCCAGGAGGGTGCACCCGCTTTTTCTTTGGGTGCCAACAGCGAAATCTCAATGCCGGGCTTGCCATCCAAACGAAGCTTATCAAGGAGTATGGTCCCTCGTGTAGGCAGTACGAGTATACTTTCTTCATGCCCGGAAAGTTGAATGAGCCAGACTCTTCGCCCCTGATTTAATAATTGAATCAAGAATTTACGCCGTTCGTCCCGGTCTGGAATGACCCGGGTTAATCGGGGTGCGCCCAGCACGTTGTATTCAAACCCCACTTGGGTCAACCCGCGATCCATAAGGAAGACATCACCATGTTTTTCGCGCACATCCAGTTGGAGATTGGCCTGTGCCCAATCGGAACGAAAGGGCCGCGGAATAGTAATTGCCAGGCTTATAGAAAAAATGAGCATGGCCACAATGACGCTGTAGCGAAGTGGCTTGTATGGAATACGGAACTGCTGCAGCCAGAAGCAGGTACATACCCATAGAAGCAAAAATGAAATATCGTGTTATGCCCAAGTGCTCGCCCAGGTGCTCAGCTACGAATACAATTAGTAGGGGTAAGAGCAGCAAAGGGAGGCACAGCGCAAGAATGTAGAAGCTGTGCTTTCGATGTTCCGCTTTAAAAAGGCTGACCAATAATCCCGTAAGTGCCAGAATGAAAACAGGCAATAGCAGGTATTTGCCCCAATAGGTATAAGCCCATGTTTCGGGCAGAAAAGTATGATTCCAGGTGAGGAATTGCAGGTAGGTTATATGGTTCGCTGGTCCAATCCAGTCTACTTGTGCGTCCATGATTTTATGATTGCGGGTGAAATACCAAAGGAAGAAAATAAGTCCATGGGGGATGTGTCCGAGTCCCCAGGTGAACCAACTCAGTACAGCACGGGGCCGCAGGATTAAGTACGTTATGCCTTGCGCCATGATCAGAAATACACCATAGAGATGTGTCCACATAAGCAGGGCGTTGGCAACGATGTTTAGCATGAGCCAGAACGTGGATTGTTGTTTGAGGTTGACTTGAAAAGACCACAATGAGAAGGCAGCCATGCAGAGCACGAGGGGATACATCCTGATTTCCTGTGCGTAATAGATGTGGTATTCAGAAAAGGCCATAAAGCTGAGTGCCAACAAACTGCCCGTATTACCCAGAACGTTTTTAGCCAAAAGGAAAAAGAAGATCAGGCTTCCTGTGCTGAGCAAGACGCAGAGATAGCGTATTGTTACAGGGGCATCCCCGAACAGTTTCATCCAGCCATAATTCAGAACAAAAAAGAGGGGGCTTACGGGTGAACTTTTGACAGTCACTTGATCAAGAAATACACCAAGCCCCTCTTCTGTATTGAAGTGAAAAGATAAGACCTCATCAAACCAGGGGGCTTCATTCCCCAATCCATAGAGTCGTAACCCTATAGCAAAGAGTAGCAACATTGCGAAGGCGACCCAGGTCATTCGGTTGCTTTTTTCAATAAGGGTGATCCCAATCATTGTGGCACTCCCTGTTGATATTCCAAGAGGGAAATAGTTAAAAAGCGCTGATTGGATAGGGGCTGGTTTTGAACTATGAAATGCATGCCTGGCATATTGGACAGGCTTTTTGAGAACGGATTACGCTGTATGGCCCAGACTTGATGTCCTGATTTTAAATGTTGCTGTATGTTCTTTTCGCGGTCTTTATTGTTTGATTCAAGTATAACGGGCAACGTGTTATCCGGCAGATTGAAACGAACCTCAAAACGTGTCGTGAACAGGTCACAATAAATCAGATCCGTAGGTTTTGCGTGTTGCTGTAGCAGGGTCTCTGCAATGCGCCAGTCGGTACGATAGGGGCGTTGTGTGGTGAAGGATTGTATAAGTAGTATGAGGACAAAAGCTGTGGCCATGGTATAT
>CALAXS010000220.1 GCA_937895305.1 uncultured bacterium | reverse complement strand
CTTCCAGTTTTCGCGTGATCCCAATCTCACCATTCAATCCAATAATTTAACGGACACGGTGCAGGGCGTATTGAAAAACTTTGACAAGATACTCGAAGAAAAGAAGATTATCCTGGAAACACACTGGACAGAAACAGAGTGTACTGCGGATGTGGATACGGTTTATTTTTCACAGGCACTACGGAACGTGTTGCAAAATGCAGTTGATGCCATGCCCACGGGTGGGACATTGACGGTATCTACGCGCATGGATAACACCAACCCTGAAGTTGAGATTACCGACACGGGTGCGGGAATTGGAGAAGAAGAGGAATCTCTGGTCTTTCTTCCTTTTTACTCCACACGGGAAAAGGGCATGGGGCTGGGTCTGACCATTGCAGATCGCATAATGAAAAAGCACCAGGGGCAACTGAAGTTGTTGCGGGATGGTGGAGTCGGTAGTCGATTCTCACTGCAACTCCCGGGTAAAGGAACAGTGCATGCAAACGATTCTGGCAGTTGATGACGAACTGAGTGTTCGTGAATCGTACCGCATGTTGCTGGGCGATACCTATCGGGTGCTGATGGCGGAGAATGGTCAAGTTGGCCTGGAGGTGCTGGATAGCAAATATGTGGACCTGATTCTTCTCGATCTTACAATGCCCCAAATGACCGGGCTGGAATTTATGGACAAGCTTCGGGAGCGCGGTGACAACACACCAGTCATTGTGGTGACAGGATCCAATACGGTTGAGTCCGCGGTCATGGCCATGAAACATGGTGCCCATGATTTTGTAATGAAACCCTTTGACATAGAAGAGCTTCATGGGTTGGTGTCGCGTACACTGGAAATGGTGTGTGGCCAGCGTGAGCTGGATGTGCTGCGTGAGCAGAACATATCGGGTTTTGAAAAAATCATCGGGGATGCTCCGGCTCTTCGCGAAGTATTGAATCGTGCACAACAGGCCATGCAAGTGGATTCAACGGTGTTGATAACCGGAGAAACCGGTACAGGAAAAGATGTGCTTGCCCAGGCGATACACCACGGCGGGGACCGCAAGGACAAGCCCTATGTCCCTTTGTCCTGTTGCGCAATCCCCGAAGCGTTACTCGAATCAGAACTCTTTGGCCATGTGAAGGGTGCCTTTACCGGAGCCAGTGAATCCCGCATGGGTAAGCTTCAGGTGGCTAATGGGGGTACTGTTTTTCTCGACGAAATCGGCGAGATGGCGCTGGATGCCCAGACCAAGTTATTGCGTGTACTACAGGATTCCCGCTTTTTCCCCGTGGGGGGGACCAAAGAAACGGAAGTGGATGTGCGTTTTATCTGTGCAACAAACCGGGACTTTCAGGAATCCATTGCTGAGGGCCGTTTCCGGGAAGACCTCTTTTATCGCATCAACGTTTTACCCATTAACGTGCCGCCCCTGCGCAAGCGCAAAGAGGATATACCCAAACTGGTCGCCCATTTCGTGGCGAAGCATGGCGCGCGGGTCAATGCCAAGGCAAAGGATTTTACGCCGGGAAGCATGGCAGCTTTAACCGCGTACCCCTGGCCGGGCAACATCCGCGAGCTGGAAAATACGGTGGAGCGCATCCTGGTGTGCAATCGTGATGAGGTGATCATTAAACCGGAAATGCTGTATGGCATGTTGCCCGGAACAACGACTGTATTGGCGGATGGGGGAGAAGGGCTGGCGGATTTTGAGGGGCTTCCCTTGCAGGAAGCAACGGAACGCCTGGAGCGACACCTGATTCAGTATGCCTTGCGGGAAAGTAAGCAGGTCCAATCACAGGCAGCAGAACGGTTGGGGACTACGCGTCGCATTCTCAAGTACAAGATGGATCAGCTCAACCTTAATCCACCGGACGAAGAATAATCTGAAGCAGATCAATTCTGCAGGACCGTGTCAATCGCTTGCATTGTGTGACTGAAACGGGGATGCATGAGCACCCGGCGACTAAAAATGGAACTGACGGCTCCAGTCTTGAGACAATAGCACCTTCATTATTTTTTCACACCAGCAGCAGGAGCTTTTTTAAATGAGTCTCACCGTAGTCGGTTCAGTAGCACTGGACACCGTAGAAACACCCAGTGGTATCAATAAAGACGGGTTGGGTGGCGCAGCCACCTACTTTGCTCTGGCCGCAGCCAATTTTACCCAGGTCCACCTCGTTGGTGTGGTCGGTGAAGATTTCCCAGAAGAGCATGTGAACCTCCTCGACTCGAAGGGGATAAACCTTGATGGCCTGGAACGTGCTGCGGGCAAGACCTTTCGCTGGGTGGGGAAGTATCACGACGATATTAACTTTCGCGATACCCTGGACACGCAACTTAATGTATTTGAAAGCTTCCACCCTAAAGTGCCTGAAAAAGCGCAGCAGGCTCCTTTCCTCTTTCTGGGAAATATCCACCCTGCACTGCAGCTCGAAGTCCTTGACCAGACCAATCACCAATTCGTTGCACTGGATACGATGAACCTCTGGATTGACATCACCCTTGATGACCTTAAGAAAGTACTCAGTCGTGTTGACTGCCTCATTATCAACGACGAAGAAGCCAAGCAACTCACGGGTGTGAAGGACTTGCGTCGGGCTGCTGCTGCTATACAGAATATGGGGCCCCAGTTCGTTGTGATTAAAAAAGGTGAGCATGGGTGTATGCTCTTCGGTGAAGCGGATGAGATCTTCGCTATGCCAGCGTTACCACTCGATGAAGTTGTGGACCCCACGGGCGCAGGCGACAGTTTCGCGGGCGGCTTTATGGGCTACCTCGCTAACCAGGAAAAGATCGACTTCCAGAGTCTGAAAAATGCCGTGGTCCATGGCAGCGCAACCGCCTCCTTTACCTGTGAAGCCTTTGGTCCTGACCGTCTCGCTACCGTGAGCCTTGGAAAAATCGAAGGCCGCGTCCAGGAATTCCGGGCACTGACCCATTTCTAGGATAACGCGTAAAGCTGCCGTATTTTTTGCGCAACGTATAGACAAGATAGAAATTCAATAGCCTGGCAGGACCGTCCAGGAAGGCCAGCATAGTATGTTGAAGTATCTAAGAATAAATTTGTTTTATACGTTGCTCAAGCCCTTTTCTACCTATACCAGAAGGAAAAGGGGGGCGATGTTTGTCCGCATTATGAATCCAAAGCCGGGGATGAAAATTCTGGATGTGGGGGGGCTGCCACAAATCTGGGACCATGTAGCTATCCCCCTGGATATAACCTGCTTAAACCTGCCGGGCATGGCGGAGCCGGATCACAAGACGCATCATACCATGACCTATGTGGATGGCGATGCGTGTAACATGCCGGAATACCATACCGACCAATTCGATATGGTCTTTAGCAACAGCACCATTGAGCATGTGGGTGACTATGAGAAAAGAGTGCACTTTGCCAAAGAAGTAAGGCGACTCAGTAAAAAGTACTGGATACAGACGCCTTATAAATACTATCCCATCGAGGCGCATTGTGGCATGCCTTTCTGGTGGCTCTATCCCGAGGCCTTGCGCGCTTTCTTCATAAATCGCTGGCGCAAAAGTCTCCCCGCATGGACGGAAATGGTCGCGACGACAACGATAATCAGCGTTAAAGAAATGAAAGAATTATTTCCCGAGTGCACCCTGAAAAAGGAATGGGTTATCCTTCCCAAGTCGCTGATCGCATATTCGGTTAAATAAAAATCGCAGTTGAAAGTTTTGGGGAATGGGTGCATACTCGTAAGCGACGGGTCAATACTATGGTGGAATAGTAATGCAGATACTCAAAAAACTACTGTTACTTCTAGCAGGATTCGTAGCCTTTTTTAGCATCGCAATCTCTGGTGACATGCTGGCAGATGCGCCAGAGCTGGATGTTCTGGAAAAGGGCCAATATGTGGCCTTTCTTATTCCGTCTCTAATCTTCCTGCAATGGGGACTGC
>CALAXS010000219.1 GCA_937895305.1 uncultured bacterium | reverse complement strand
GCAAAGTAGATGACCTTGCTGTGAATAACGGTGGGTGGCTGGAGGCTGGGGCTTTATCCTTGACCACAATTGACACCACTGCCCTCCGTTTTCATGCTGAGGCGCCCCAGTCGGACATTGCCCTCTATCGTGATGGACAATCCACTCGTATCGTTCCGCCCCAAGGGGGTTCAGTTTCCTTAGACGAAGGCATTTCGGGGAAACTCACCCTGGCCATGACCGCCCATCCGGAAGACCGAACCTTATCCATCTATGTGCAACAGCTTGAACAACTTCCCCCCTGGGCACGTTCTGGTGTGTCGGCATTTTTAGAAGTTAACATCCAGGCCGACACAGAACCCACATGGTCAATACCCCTTTCTGCTGTTGTTAAAGACGGCTTGGAGGCCGTGTTCTTCCGCCGTGATCCCGATAATCCTGATCGGGCCTTACGCGTTCTCGCCGATTTAGGTAAAAACGACGGGCGCTGGGTCAGCGTACGCAGTGGACTCCAAAAAGAAGATCAGGTTGTGCTGGATGGTGCTTACGCTTTAAAACTCACCGGCTCCAGTCAACAAGCACCCGACGGCTATCATTTCCATGCCGACGGTGCGCTGCATAAGAATCATTGAGGAGCGCAGCATGTTAAAAAAATTAATCGCTTTCTCCATCGAGAACACTGTTCTGGTACTGATTCTGTCTGCCATGATCCTGGGTCTCGCAGTCAATAGCCTTATGAATATGCCCGTAGATGTGTTCCCCGAACTCAATGCCCCTACCGTGGTGGTATTATCAGAAGCAGGGGGCCTGTCTGCCGATGAAGTTGAACAGTATGTAAGCTTCCCTATCGAAAGTGCAGTCAATGGCCTGCCCGGTGTACGTCGCGTACGAAGCAGTAGTGCCATGGGCCTTTCCCTTATCTGGGTCGAATTCGATTGGGGTACCGATATTTACCGTGCTCGTCAGGTTGTGGGTGAAGGTCTCGCAGGGGTATACGAACAGCTTCCAGAAAAAGTGCACACTGAAATTGCCCCCATCACCGGGATAACCGGCGAAATCATGATGATGGCCTTGTCATCACCCGATGGCATCTGGTCCCCCCTCGAATTACGTTCCTATGCAGAATTTGAACTACGTCAACGTCTTCTCGGCATATCCGGTGTAGCCCAGGTTGTAGCCATCGGCGGAGAATTGCCCGAGTATCAGGTCAACGTTCGACAGGACAACCTTCAGCTCTATGGATTAACCATAACCGATGTAGTCGAAGCTGCCAGAGAAGCTCACAGTACTGCAACTGCAGGCTATCTAACCAACGTCCAGGGTATAGAAATTGCCTTACGGCAAGATGCACGGGTCAAATCTGAAGAAGATATCCAAAATACGATACTCAAGTATGTGGATGAAGCCCCCATCACCATCGGCCATGTAGCTGAAGTAAAACTGGGCCCTGCCCCACCCCGCGGTACAGGTAGTGCCCAGGGCCATCCAGCAGTGGTCATTGGCATCAAGAAGGCACCCTATACCAACACACTCGAAATCACGGATCGTATTGATAACTTAATCGAAGATATCAATGCTGGACTCCCGGAAGGTGTTGTGCTCGATGCACAGGTGATGCGTCAATCGGATTTCATTAACCTGTCCCTGGATAATCTGATTGTTGTCTTACGGGATGCCATTTTCTTTGTAGCCATCGTGCTCATTCTCTTCCTGATGAATGTACGAACCACCATCATTACCCTGACCGCGATCCCCCTATCGGTTGCAGTGGCCTTAGTGTCATTGGATTGGTTGGGAATGACCATCAATGTAATGACACTGGGTGGGCTTGCAATTGCTATCGGAGAGCTGGTGGATGATGCCATTATTGATGTAGAGAACGTGCATCGCCGCATGGCAGATAACAATCTACTGCCACTAGAAAAACGCCTGAGCAAAGCCCGGGTCATCTTTGATGCCAGTAATGAAATACGCTCCTCAGTGGTTTTTGCTACTGCAATTATCGTGATGGTATTCGTCCCCCTGCTCTTTCTTCAGGGCATAGAAGGCCGGTTCTTCCGCCCTATGGGCCTGGCCTACATTGTTTCTATCCTTGCATCACTACTCGTGGCCCTCACCGTTGTGCCTGCACTCTGTAAACTCCTGTTACCAGAAGGCAAGTTAAAAGAAGAAAAAGAAGGCTTTGTGATTCGCACCCTAAAGCGTATATATCAGCCCTGTTTACATGGTGCATTACGCTTTCACAAACTCTTGATAGCCATGACTCTGCTCATAACCGCCCTGTGCCTCATGCTCATGAGTACCTATGGCAATGACTTCCTGCCCGAGTTTAACGAGGGCACCTTCACCGTCTTTACTGATGCGCCTCCAGGTACATCACTCGAAGAAAGTGATCGTATGGTCAAAGGTATTGACCGTCGGCTCACAGAAATCGAAGGCGCCAACTCCGTCGTACGTCGCACCGGTCGCGCCGAACGGGATGAACATGCCCATGGTGTAAATCGTAGTGAAATCATGGTGACCGTAAAGCCAGGGTACACCAAAGAAGAAATCCAGCATGAGATTGATAGCGTACTGGGCAATGTACCGGCATTAGTGACCGAAGTAGGCTCACCCATTGGCCATCAGCTATCCCACGTCCTTTCAGGCACCCAGGCCGCCATTGCCATTAACGTTTTTGGCGACAATCTGGACACCTTACGAGAAATTGCCAAAAAGGTAGAAATCGCCCTGAAAGACCTCCCCGGCACAAGGGATATACTCGCAAACCGTGAAGCCATGGTGGAATCCCTGCCCATTCGATACCGTCATGCCGATTTACAACGTTGGGGCCTTACCCCCTGGGACGCAGCCAACCAGGTCGAAGCGGCCTTTGACGGAACTGTGGTCGGCAAGGTCAATCAAGGGGTGCGTCGCTACGATATTATCGTTCGCTTAAGCCCTGAAGATCGTAAAGACATGAATGATGTACGTCAGTTCATTTTAGAAGGCCGCAACGGAGCCATGGTGCGCCTCAACGAAATCGCAGACATTGGACCTGAAAATGTACCGCTAGGTATTCAACGAGAAAACAGCCGGCGCAAGGCCGTCATCTCCTTAAACGTTGCCCAGGGTTCGAACCTGGGAGATGTGGTTGAGCAGGTAGAAAAAGTCGTCACGCCCATTGTCCAGCAATATGGCTACAGTGTGACCTTTGGGGGACAGTTTGAAGCACAACAATCAGCCAGTCGCGCCATCTATCTCATGAGTGCCTTTGCCGCTGTCGTGATTTTGGTGCTGTTGTCCAGTGCCTTTAACTCCACGCGTGCAGCACTGCTGGTCATGGTTAACCTGCCACTCGCCCTGATTGGGGGCATACTGGCCATCTTTATCACAGAAAGCAGCAGTTCCATCACCAATATGATTGCGTTATTAGGGCCAGGTGTTTACCAGGCCCCGGTGATTTCCATTGCCAGCCTGGTCGGTTTTGTGACCCTCTTTGGTATTGCAGTACGCAATGGCATCCTGCTGGTAAACCATTACGGGCACCTCATGAAACACGAAGGAAAAACCTTCGATGAAGCCATTATTCAAGGGAGCATGGAACGCTTGGTCCCCATTCTTATGACCGCCTTAACGGCTGTTTTAGGGATGTTCCCCATTGCCCTAGCCAAGGGGCAGCCCGGTAGCGAGCTCCTTGCACCTCTGGCCATTGTTATCCTGGGTGGACTTATCACTTCAACTTTTCTTAATCTTCTTGTGGTTCCTGCGGGATACTATATGCTGTTTCGCAAGAATCCCATGAAGTTCAACAATTCAGAAAACAGTGTTCTTATAAACGACAAAGACTAAAAGGAAAAAACAATGAAATTAATGATGAGCGCAACACTTCTAATGACACTGGCATTGCTGGGTTGTGGAGGTCAGGAAGCCGCTACACCCCAGGCCAAGACAGAGACTGTCGCTACACCAGCACCAGCACCCGATTACAACATCCCCATGCGTAATTTCGCAGGACTCACCATTGGACCCTATACCGTACAACCTATGTTTGAAGAAGAAATCAAGGATGGCCATTACAACATTAAAGTTGAAGGCGCACAATTCAATGCAGTACGTATGTGGGTAGGAC
>CALAXS010000218.1 GCA_937895305.1 uncultured bacterium | reverse complement strand
ACTCCATAAGGCGGGTAAACAGGGAATGAAATCATAGCCCAGATAATCTTCAAGGTAGTCTTCGAAACCTGGGGTCCATTCCATCGTGCCCCGTCGTTTACCCCGTCCCATGGTATCCGGCTCATCCGTAAAAATGGACCGTATCGTCTTTCCAAAATGCTCCCCCAGCACTTCATAATGTTTGTCATGAGTCAGGTGTAAAAAACTGGCCACCGCCTCCGGGTTCAGAATGTCTGCCGAAGGTGGCGCACCGGGCTCACCATCGTCTGTGCCAAAGTGCACCCCACGGATATGGCCCCCCGAATAGCCATGGACATAGGCATACTTCTTGTCCTCAAATACAACGTTCTCGTCACCCTTCAGATCTTGCTTGCGTATCCGCTCGATACTCCGGGTAGCATGCTCCGGATTGGCGGCAACGACCTGCCCATGACAGGACCCGGACGGGTACATCCCTTCGTCATAGAGGATGATGGTCATATCGCGCTTGGCTGCGTGGTCCACCACCACCTTCATATAATGGAGCCAGTGGTCGGACATCCAGCCGATGTCTTCCGGCAGGCCGATACGCGCATGGGGCACCAGACCATATACGCCGTGGGCGATAAAATCATCCATCTGGCGAATCAGCTCGTTCTCGTCCAGGTCGTCATTAATAAACCAGAAGGGAACCACCGTGAATTCACGTGGTGGATTCTGAAAGGTCTTAAACAGTGCAGAGGGAACTGAAGACGGGACAGCGTGTGCACCCAAGTCACCCGCGCCCCAAAGGGCTGCCATCGTTGTGGTGTCTTTAATAAATTCTCTGCGCGTATTCTTATAAGCCATGATCCACTCCCCTTATTCGTATCAAGCCATGATAATAAGAAGGGGTGGTCAAGCGCAATAACGTTATACGGGCTGCTAGCTGTGGTCGCGGAGCAGGTCAACCCCTTGCGCCAGTAACTGATCCTGTACACGCAACACATTGGCATTGGCCTGAAAATCAAGAACATTGAGGCGGGACTGAATCATTTCATGCGTCAGATCCACATTGGAAGCTCCTGCGCTGGCGGACGTGGTATCTGTGGTGATGGCACCCAAGGTGACACCACCCTGTTCCAGAGACACCGAATCGGCGCGTTGCACCTGGAAGCCGGGTGTATTCAGATTAGCAACGTTATTGGCGGTCACCGATTGCCGACGATTGGCGTTCACCATAGCGCTTATAGGAATACTCAAGTTCATAAGAGGAGTATACCATGCCTTTTCACGCATGGAGCCAACATATCACCGAAAAAGTTTTTGATAGGGCGCTTGGGCCACCCAATCCTCAGGCAGGATAACGCTCAAGGGCAGTCCAAGGGATTGGGGGGCTTGCACCCGGTATACGCCCTGAATGGCAGGTCGGGCCTTTGTGTCAATCTTTATGCCCTGGAAACAGGTCCAGTCATCGCTACCCGCCCAATGGGCTTGATAAACCGGAAAGAATGCCCGGGTGTTTCCCTTCGTAGTCTGTGGGAGCTGGAGTTCCCAATCAAAAGCCAGATCCTGCTGACTGCCTGTGTAGTCTATAGCAACATTTACGGGACCCTGGCTGGTGTCCACATCTACCATTAGCAGGTGTACCTCAAAGCTGGGTCCCCTGGACTCCTTTGCCTTAAATGTTTTTCCATTGAACTGGGGGTGGGTGAGCAACGTCTTCCCCATGAGGGTTTTGTGCTCCGCAACATTGAGACGTCGTGTACCCGCATCATTATAGGCACTAAGTAAAGTCTGCACCCGCGGCGTTTGATACTCACGCAACACAAGCAACGGCAACGTCAGACTAAGTGTGGTGACCACCCCAAAAAAAACCGCACGCTTCCATTCCGCACGAAGCCAGAGAGAGCGGGGGAGAACATAACGCGACCAATGCGCCCAATGCTCCCGGTTGAGCATGAGGCGTAGTCCATAAACCATCCAGACAAGAACGAAAAGTGCAATAAAAACAGCGAAGACTTCATATTGAAAATAGTGACGACTGGCGAATTGGACAGCACCACTGTAACTGGTGAAATAACAAATGAAAAAGAAACCCGCAATGGCCTGACGAAGACTGAAGCAACTTATCGT
>CALAXS010000217.1 GCA_937895305.1 uncultured bacterium | reverse complement strand
AGCGAAGAAGCTCCTGGGTTATGTGCCGGACCATCCGTTCCTTTATGACAAGCTAACCGGACGCGAGTTTATGCGTTTTGTAGCGGGGCTATACCAGTTACCGGAAGACTACTACCGGACCCACTGCAATGAACTGCTGGAGATGTTTGAAATTCTGAAGGTGGCGGATCAACTCATCGAAGAGTACAGCCATGGCATGCGCCAGAAACTGTCCTTTGCCTCTTGTTTCCTTCACGACCCGAAGATTGTCATTGTCGATGAACCGTGGGTGGGGCTGGACCCGAAGAATATCCGTTTCGTGAAAGACTTCCTCAAGCGCAAGACCCGGGAAGAAGGCCTCACGGTATTCATGAGCACCCACACGCTCAGCATTGCCGAGGAAGTCGCGGACCGCATCGGGGTTATTAACAACGGCACCTTGAAGTTTGTGGGCACGGTAGACGAGATTAAAAGCGCCCATGCCCATCCGGGCACGCTGGAAGAGATTTTCCTGGAAGTAACCCACACGGACGAAGCGGGTCAAGCGTAGCATGGGTCAGATCAGGGCAATCATAGCGGCGAAACTTCGTATGGGACGACATGAAATCGTGTCTGTACGCAGTCAATCCCGACTAAAGGTATCGGTCGTCTCGGTGGCCTTTTTTACACTTTGGCTTGGGGCGTATGTTCTGTTTAAGGAAGGCTTTAATTACCTGCTTATCTTCGGCGGGAGTGGTGGGGGTGAGTTTAGCTTCGGCGATATTCTCATGGGGCGCTTGCTCCACATCTTCGCCATCAGCCTCATGTTCTTATTGACCTTCTCCAATATCCTCGTGGCCTTCGCCACCATGTACAAAAGCAAGGAAGTGGTCTACCTCCTTCAGGCCCCTATCCGTTTTGACCAGTTTTTCTATGCCCGCTTTTTTGAGTGCGTCACCTTCAGTTCATGGGCCCTGGCCTTCCTGGGTTCGCCGTTATTTCTTGCCTATGGCCTTACAACGGATGCTTCCGTCTGGTTCTACATCGCCGCGTTGGTTTTCTACATTCCCTTCGTGGTGTTGCCTGCGGCCATCGGTTCCATGATCACCATGATACTGGTCCAGATTTTCCCCCGTCTGAAAACACGCTTGATGGTCACGCTGGCCATACTCGGGGCAATCGGATTCTTCCTGTATATCGGCGGGGTCTTACGGGAGACGGAGGTGGACGACGATGCCTTATTGCCCACCATTCTGAATGCCTCTGCAAGGGCGCAGTCGCCCTTCTTTCCCAGCACCTGGACCGCGGACGGTATTCTGGCGGCGTCGAACGTAAAGGTGGGGGAGAGTCTCTCCTTGCTAGGCGGCGTGTTTAGCGCACCGTTTAATGAGGAAGTGAAATTTAACACGGCCGGGAATCGTTTATTCTATAGCCCGGCCGGGGTCATGCTCTATAACTTCTGCCTCCTCAGTTCCTGCGCACTTATGGCCCTGTGGTTGGCAGGGCTTATGGCGCAACGTATATTCTACAGTGGCTGGTCCTGTCTCATGGGCCAGGACAAGCAACGGATCAAGCCCGAGGCTAAGGGTATTCTGAATACCCTACAGCCACTGCTGAATAGAGTGCGCGAACCGGCACGGTCCCTCATCATCAAAGACATCAAGCTCTTCTGGCGCGACCCGACGCAATGGTCACAGTTTGTTATTTTCTTTGGCATCATGGCCATCTACCTGGCGAACCTGCGCAATTCGTCTTCCTATTACGAGGAGGACAAATGGCGCAGCTGGATCGCCTGTCTTAATGTGGGCGCGGTCAGCCTGATTCTCGCGACTCTGACCAGCCGCTTTGTATTTCCTCTGGTCAGTCTTGAGGGGCGTCGTTTCTGGATTCTTGGTCTGGCACCCCTCACCTTCAAACAACTGGTCTGGCAGAAGTTCTGGCTCAGCGTGATCACCTGTGCATCTTTCACGGTGCCTCTGGCCCTGCTCTCGGGTTCCATGCTCCAGCTGGAGCCCGTCTATTTCTTCATGACGGTCTTTAGCATCGTGGTGTGTAATTTTGGGCTGTCTGGATTGGCCGTGGGGCTGGGTACGCTCTACCCGGTCTTCACCGAAGACAATCCCGCCCGTATTGTTTCGGGTATGGGCGGTACCCTCAACCTACTCGTGAGTGTGGGCTATATCACGCTGGTCGTCGCGGCCCAGGTCATGGTGCTGCAATGGAATGCACTGGGACTCTTTGAGAATCCACAGGCCTTTTGGGTCGCTCTGGGAGTAGCGCTCATCAGTATTACCAGTATCACAGCCTGTTGTATCCTTATCCCCATGCGCCTTGGCCTTAAAACCCTTATGGAAATGGAATTCTAATGCACGAATTTAATCTGAAAACACACCGCCATACCGAGTTTGTGACTATCGACCGACAGGTGCAGGACGCTGTTGATGAATCGGGTGTGCAACAGGGTGTGGTCCATGTGTTTATTCCCCACACTACCGCCGGGATTACCATCAACGAAAACGCTGACCCCGATGTAAAAGAAGATATGGAGTTGATTCTGGATCGGGTCGCACCCTGGGAGGGTGGTTATGCCCATGCGGAAGGCAACGCCGCTGCCCATGTAAAAGCGAGCATGATGGGCTTCACCGCTACCGTTCTCATAGATGGCGGACGTATCCAGCTAGTGGTGTGATTTGTATTTAAGGGAATTTATTTATTCCTCCCAATGTTC
>CALAXS010000216.1 GCA_937895305.1 uncultured bacterium | reverse complement strand
GATCAATTCATTACTGAATCCAAAACCCTGCGGGACAGCTATAAACAATTACAGGCGTTGAACGCGGAACATAAACAAATCAACGATGGCATACCCATCACCCCCGTAATGCAAGAACTCCCCCCGGCCCAGCGTCGATTCACTCACATACAAAATCGGGGCAGCTATCTTGATCCCGGGGACCCTGTGAATCCTGCCACACCCGCTGCCTTTAACCCATGGCGTACTGAATGGCCCGTCAACCGGCTCGGCCTGGCCCAATGGCTCGTAGACGACACCAACCCGCTCACCGCACGGGTTCTGGTCAACCGCTACTGGGGACAATTCTTCGGCACTGGCCTAGTACGCACCAGCGAAGATTTTGGTGTTCAGGGCGAACTCCCTTCCCATCCTGAACTCCTCGACTGGTTGGCCCGCACCTTCATGGAACGGGGCTGGTCCATGAAAGAACTGTGCCGTGTTATCGTGAATTCTGCCACATACAAAGAGGAAGCGACCGTTACACCCGCTGTCCTCGCTGCTGACCCCAACAACCGCCTCTTCGCACGGGGTCCACGTTTCCGCCTCGAAGCTGAAATGGTCCGGGACCAGGCCCTCGCGGTCAGTGGTCTCCTCAGTGAAAAGATGCACGGGCCCTCTGTCATGCCCTATCAGCCCGAGGGCGTCTGGCAGGTGGTCTACAATGGCGAAGACTGGAAACAAAGTATCGAAGAAGACCGCTATCGCCGGGGACTCTATACCTTCTGGCGTCGGACCTCACCCTACCCCTCCATGATTGCCTTTGACGCGCCCTCCCGTGAGGTCTGTGAGCTGCGCCGCATCCGAACCAACACCCCGCTCCAGGCGCTGGTGACCCTCAATGACCCCGTCTACATCGAAGCGGCCCAGGCCCTGGGCCGACGCATCATGCGCTACGCTGGAAACGACATAGATGCGGGCCTCAGCTATGGTTTCCAACTCGCTCTTTCGCGCCCACCCGAAGCCAATGAATTAGCCACACTTAAAGTCCTCTACGAAGACTGCCTCGCGACCTACGCTGAGCAAAGCGAAGAAGCAATCAAGATTGCCACCCAACCTCTGGGACCACTACCCCCTGCCATGGAACCAGCACAGGCAGCTGCATGGACCCTGGTCAGCAACACCCTGCTTAACCTCGACGAAATCATCACCAAGATATAAATACGCTGTCCAAAATAGAATATACAATTCATCTTTGACTCTAAAAAACCACGTCATTGCGAGCCGAGTATAACGAGGCGCGGCAATCTGGCTTGGCCCAGATGATGTTGGTGTCGGAGACATGGCGATCACTGTCCAATCGTTTGGACCAAGCCAGATTGCCACGTCGCTACGCTCCTCGCAATGACAGGTGAGGTTGAGGCCTTATGATATAAAAAGTAGTTATTGACCTTTGTAAGCATACGTTTTGTGAAATGCTTCGATTCGATTTTGGACAAGATTGAAAATATAAATTAAAACGAACAGAAACTGGAATACTATTATGGACCCCATCGGAAAACACTACGAAGGCATAACGCGGCGCCACTTCCTCGGCCAATGCAAGGTCGGCATCGGTGCCCTCGCACTCGGTGCCCTGTCCCGGCAGAACATCGCCCAGGCCGCCAACCTCCCCGTGGGCCACACCCACTTCGCACCCAAAGCCAAGCGCGTCATCTTCTTCCACATGGCCGGATCACCCCCCCCCATGGATTTGCTCGACTACAAGCCCCTCCTCAACGAACTCAACGGTCAACTCTGCCCAGAAGAATTACTGGAAAAACGCTTCGCTTTCATCAAAGGCCACCCCAAAATCCTCGGCTCCCCCTACAAATTCAGCCAACACGGACAAAGCGGCGCCTGGATCTCCGAACTCCTGCCCCACCTCAGTAAGCAAGCTGATGAGATGACTATCATCAATTCCATGTACACCGACCAGTTCAACCACGCCCCCGCGCAACTTCTGCTCTATAGCGGTTCTCCGCGCCTCGGTCGCCCCTCCATGGGTTCCTGGATGACTTATGGCCTCGGCCTCGAAAATGAAAACCTCCCTGGCTTCGTTGTGCTTGTGTCCGGTGACAAGACCCCCTCCGCAGGCAAAAGCGTCTGGGGTAGTGGCTTCCTCCCCAGCGTGCACCAGGGTGTCCAATGCCGCACCACAGGCGACCCCGTACTCTACGTATCCGACCCCGACGGCGTAAGCCGCCCCGTCCGACGCAAGACCCTCGATGCCATCGCAGATCTCAATCATACCCAATACGAAAAGCATGGCGACCCCGAAACCCTCACCCGAATTGCCCAATACGAACTCGCCTACCGCATGCAGGTTTCCGTGCCCGACATCATGGACATCAGTAAAGAAAAGCAGAACGTACTCGATATGTACGGTGCTCAACCCGGCACCACCTCCTTCGCCAACAACTGCCTCCTCGCGCGACGCCTCGTAGAGGATGGTGTACGTTTCGTACAACTCTTCGACTGGGGCTGGGACACCCACGGCACAGGTCCTACAGACGACATCGTCACACAACTACCCAAAAAATGTAAACAGACCGACCAGCCTATCGCGGCACTCCTCGCTGACCTCAAACAGCGTGGTCTCCTCGAAGAAACCCTCGTCGTCTGGAGTGGCGAGTTCGGGCGTACCTCCATGAACGAAGAACGAGGCGGTTCCAAATTCCTTGGTCGTGACCACAACCCCCATGCCTTCAGTATCTGGATGGCAGGGGGCGGCATAAAGCCCGGCTATGTCCACGGTGCTACCGACGACTTCGGCTATCGCGGTGTAGAAAACCGCGTCCACGTCCACGACCTGCAAGCCACCATCATGCACCTCATGGGCATTGACCACGAACGGCTCACCTATCGGTTCCAGGGGCGCGACTATCGACTCACCGACGTACACGGCACCCTGGTACCCGAAATCATGGCGTAAGTTTATAGTCCCCGTGCAGACGGGGACCTCCGTGTTGACACTACAGACTTACCAGTCGGAAGCTACAGGCTCATCCTGTCAGTAACGACTACATTTCAAAGCAAAGTCGGTAGCTACCAGTCGGAGATTCCCGCCTCCGCGGGAAAGATGCGTATCGTCCCCGTGCAGACGGGGACCTCCGAGTCAACGCTACTGATAGAAAATTAAATCAAGAAGACGTATAGCCTACAATATACTTATAATTTATTCCGTCCGCCCACCTACGCCTTCGTCGCTGTGACCTTCACACTAACGATAGACTCAATAAGCCCACGCACCCCCGGTATCCAGCGCCCTATGCGTACCCAGGGCCGTGCCGCCGGATCATTCTCCAGGTAATCCATAGAGAAGCTGCTCTCTGACAAGACCGTAACACCACCAAAACCCGCCGTGCCTACCATGCCCAGATAATCATCATAGGCTCTGGCACCGGCAATACACGCGGCGTGTAGTGCCATGGACTTCTGTAAAATCTTCGGCAGGGGTTTGTGCAGCACAATATCACTCACAAACAACTTGCCTCCCGGCTTCAAGACCCGGTAAATCTCATGAAATACCTGTTGTTGATCCGGCGACAAATTTATCACACAATTCGATATCACCACGTCCACCGTTCCATCTTCAACAGGCAATGCTTCAATCTGACCCTTACGAAATTCCACGTTGGTGTATTCACCTTTCTCCGCATTGGACCGCGCCAGCGTCAGCATCTCATCCGTCATGTCCACACCAATGACCTGCCCCGTCTCCCCCACCTTTTTCGCCGCCAGAAAACAATCAAAGCCACCGCCCGACCCCAGATCCAACACCGTGTCCCCTTCCTTGATGGACGACAGCGCCACCGGATTCCCGCAGCCCAGACCCAGATTCGACGTCTCGGGCACAGCATCCATATCTTCCTGCGCATAACCCACACCTTCACTTATGCTGCGCGTGACTGAAGTCCCCCCGCAACAACTCGTCTTCGCGGGACCGCAGCAACTTCCCCCCCGCTTCTTTGCAATACTGCCATAGCGTTTCTGAACTTCTTCGTGTATCTGTGTCGATTCCATGTCCAAAATTCCTTATTGTGTTAACTCGTTTACCAAAGGCCCAAGATGATTCTTCACCATCCCCACCAGGTCATCCGCCTTCAACAGCGTCAGACAGCAAAACTTCCCGTTCTGCTCACAACTCACCAGCGCCAGTTTATCCCCGGCAGTTATCCCAGCCTTGGCACGCACATCCTTGGGCAGCACCATCTGTCCACGCTCATCGATGGTAATAAGGGATTCCACCTGAAACCCGGACGGGCTCAGGGTCAGCCCCGATTCACAACACCCTTTTGCTTTTTCAGTCATACGCTACGATCTCCTTTTGTTAGTAAATTCAGTATAGTCTGATTTTTCTGATTTGTCAACATTAACATCAAATTTCCTCCTTTCTATTCCCCAAAGAACTGAGATAGAATGTCGACTGCCCGGAATTCAAAATGTAAGGAACCGCTCGCATGCGCGTATTAGTCATTGGTGGAACAGGACTTATCAGCACCGCCATCGTAGCAAAGCTCCTCCAGGAAGGGCACGAACCCACCCTCTATAACCGGGGTCAGCATTCACCGCGTCTATCCACCAACATCCCGGTCATCACCGGGGACCGACAGGATTTCCCTGCATTCAAGGCCAAAATCCAAAAATACGACTTCGATGCGGTCATTGATATGATCACCTTCAATGCCCAAACCGCCACCAATGCCGTCGAGGTTTTTAAGAACCGAATCCAGCACTATCTCTTCACCAGCACCGTCTGCGTCTACGGTGGTCCACTCAGCCAGGTTCCCGCGACGGAATCTGAAGCCCACACTCCCATCCCTGGCTATGGTCAGGAAAAGAGCGAAGCCGAAGCCGTGTTTAACAAGGCCTGGCAGGAACAGCAATTTCCCGTTACCTTCTTCCGGCCTTCACACTGCTATGGACCCGGTGCGGCACTCCTCGACATCTGGGGATACAACCCCTGCCTCATCAATCGTATCCGCGAAGGGAAACCCATCATCGTCCCCGGCGATGGCTTCGGCGCCTGGCAACCCGGCCACATCAACGACATGGCCAAGGGCTTCGTCGGCGCACTGGGCAAGGCCCACACCTTTGGCGAGGCTTACAACCTCGTGGGCGACGAAATCATGGACTGGCGTGGCTTTCACGAACGCATGGCCCACGCTATCGGCTGCAAAGCCAACATTGTCCCCATGACCACCGAGCAGATCCTCGCAGGCTCCGCACCCGAACACAATTTCATGCTCAAGGATATCTTCCAATACCCCGCAGCCTACACCAGCGAAAAAATCAAGCGCGACATCCCCGAATACACCAACCTCATGACCTGGGAAGACGGCATCATCGACACCGTCCAATGGATGGACGAAAACAATATCCACCAACCCACCGACACCCAACCCTGGATTGATGCCCTCGTCACCGCCAATCAACATTTGCTTGATTCACTATCCTCATAGCCATACCAAATTCCGCCCAGATTCCCACGCACAGCACGGGAACCAGTGGGTGGTCTTTCTCTCGTTCCCAAGCTCTGCTTGGGAATGCATACCCCGAAGCTCTGCTACGGAAACCAGGTACACTCGACCCGAAATGCTACAGCTTCAGTCCCGACTTGGGCTAAGCATCTTGCCGCGGAGATTCCCGCCTTCGCGGGAATGACAATGTGCGTTGTTTTTCCCTCATTCCCCATCTGTGTTAATCTGTGAAATCTGTGGGCAACCTCCCCCTCCTCCTCTCTTCCCCCTTTGCACCTTCGCGCCTTTGCGTGATTTTCTTCCCTTTCCCCTTCTTCCCATCCCCTCTGTGTTCTCTGTGCCCTTTTGGTTAAAAGGTATTTCCCTCTCCCCCTCTTATCCGTGCCCGTCCGTATAATCCGTGTCATCCGTGTATTATTCCCCCATTCCGCTCGCCCGGCAAGGACCTTTCCTCCCCCCCTTCCGATTGTTTACAATGCTCAAACTATGTCTACACCCACTGCCGAAATATGGAGCGTTGCACAGCTCACCCGTCGCATCAAGGGCCTCCTTGAAAACGACATCGGCACCGTGTGGATTTCCGGCGAAATCTCCAACTGGAAGCTCGCCGCCTCAGGCCATGCCTACTTCACCCTCAAAGATGCCGACAGCCAGATTGATGCCGTCATGTTCAAGGGCCGTCTCAACCGACTTCGTTTTACCCCGGAGAGTGGCCTCGAAGTCCTCGCCCAGGGTTCCGTCTCCGTCTATGAAAGGCGCGGTAACTACCAGATTATCCTCAACGACATGCAGCCCAAGGGCGTCGGCGCCCTCCAGCTCGCCTTCGAGAAACTGAAGAAAAAACTCCACGCCGAAGGCCTCTTCGACGAAGCCATCAAGAAACCCCTCCCCCTCTTCCCAAAACGTATCGGCATAGTCACCTCTCCGACGGGTGCAGCCATACGCGATATACTCAACGTCATCGAGCGTCGTTTCGCCCACGTCCACATCCTCCTCTACCCCACGCGGGTACAAGGCGACGAAGCAGCCCCGGAAATCGCACACGCTATCCAGACCCTGGATACCCACGGTGTGGATGTCATGATTGTTGGTCGTGGCGGTGGTTCCCTCGAAGACCTCTGGCCCTTCAACGAGGAAGTGGTTGTCCGCGCTATACATGAAGCCAGCACACCCATCATTAGTGCCGTGGGCCACGAAGTCGATTTCTCCCTCAGTGACTTCGCAGCTGACCTCCGCGCACCCACGCCCTCCGCTGCAGCTGAACTCGTAGTACAAGAACAACAAGCCATCGCCGACACAGTACAACAATACAAGAAGCGTCTCTACCGTAGCCTGAAACATCGTCTGGAACAGGCACGCTATAGGCTTAACCAGGCCGGGGGCTCCAATGCCCTTCAACGCCCGGAAGAACTGCTCCGTCAACGTCAGCAGGAAGCCGACGACCTCCGTATGCGTCTGGAAGACGCGCTCCAGGATCAAGCCATACACCAGCGGCATCGATTGGAAAAATTGCATCGCAGTCTGGAACTCCTCTCGCCGGTGATACAACTCCACCGTGCCCAGGAACGGCTCCAGGCATTGCAGCAACGGCTCCTGCAAAATCGAAACACTGGCGTAATCCAATCTCGATCCCGGCTAAATCCGCTGGCGGCCAA
Source organism: uncultured bacterium (assembly GCA_937895305.1). Taxonomy (GTDB): domain Bacteria; phylum Hydrogenedentota; class Hydrogenedentia; order Hydrogenedentales; family JAEUWI01; genus CALAXS01. The sequence goes on along the minus strand of CALAXS010000216.1, from coordinate 876 downwards.
ACTCAACGCCCTCAGCCCCATCGCTATACTCGACCGGGGCTATGCCCTGGCCTTTAAAGAACCTGAGGGCGCCCTCCTGCGCTCAGCAGAAGAACTCAAGAAAAACGATACCGTGCGCGTACGCCTGGGCAAGGGCAGCGTATCGGCAACTGTAACCGCTATTGAGGAATCAAACCATGCCTAAGAAAAGCACCCCTTCTTTTGAAAAAGATTTGGAAGCCCTGGAAAAAATCGTGGAGGCCCTCGAAGAAGGTGGTCTTTCCCTCGACGACTCACTGAAGCAATTCGAGTCCGGCATCAAGCTCTATCGCAGTTGCGAATCCGCACTGAGCGCTGCGGAAAAGAAAATCGAAATCCTCACCAAAGATGCAGAGGGTGCAGTCAAGGCCAAACCCTTTGGCGATGCAGAAGAAGAAGACGAAGCGGTAGAAGAGCCCGTCGAGTCGGGTGAGGAAGAATTGTTTTAATGGACACAGTCGCTTATAAGCACGTCATTGCGAGTACAAACCCACTACGCGAGAAAATAGCATCAGAAAGAGTTCTCGTTCCCATGCTCTGCGTGGGAATGCATATACCGGAGCTCTGCTCCGGAAAACAGGCACCTTCGACCGGAAATACTACGGTCTCAGTCCCGACTCGGGCTAAGCATGCTGACGCGGAGATTCCTGCCTCCGCAGGAATGACAAGGTCTGCAGGCTTTTGTGTGGCACACCATAAGCAAGGTGGAAACAACACGTTTTCAGCAAGGACAAAAACTCCTTCAGGACACCATTGATGACCATTGACATCAACGCATTTCTCAACACCCACGCACAGGCCACCGATGCCGCCATGGCCAATTACGCTGATCGCTGGCACGCTGCGCCACCTGACCTG